>JBOHVR010000406.1:0-2329 GCA_050735755.1 Binatia bacterium | reverse complement strand
GGCTTACCCTGTTCCAACAGCACCTCGCCGTTGACCACGGTGTAATGAATTCCCTCGGCTAGATCGCGCATCCGCCATCCGTTGTTTGGGAGATCATGCACAGCGTCTTGTTTTCCCGGTTTCACTGTATCCGGATCGAAGATGACGAGGTCTGCCGCGAGCCCCGGCTGCAATAGGCCGCGATCATAAATGCCGCACACCGTAGCCGAATCAAAAGTGAGACGACGAACCGCCTGCTCGAGCGACATGATGCCTCGCTCTCGCACCCAATAACCCAGGAGCCGCGTGCTGTAACCCACCAGACAACGAAACTGCACGTGGGCGCCGCCATCGGAAAGGCCAATAACCGTGTAGGGACTGCCTAGGATCTGAGCGACCGCGTCGCGATCGCTGTTGTTCTGCGCGAGACCAAAGACGGTGTTCAACTCTTCTTCCGCCGCGAGGTCAAGCAATGCGTCCACCGGGTGTTTGTCCAACGCGCGCGCGAGTTCTTCGATACTTTTTCCCTTGAGGTTTTGGTTTTTGGGCAAATACGGCTCCTCCACAATGAACAGGTCCCAACGTTTGGGGAACCTGGAGTCGGGTTTCAATGGCTCGTCGGCTTCTGCGCGTAGCTTCTTGCGAATCTCGGGATCGCGGTAGGCGCGCAGCTTCTCCTCATCCGACGCAGTCAGTATTTGTAACCACGTTGGCAATTGGCGAAAGCTTTGACAGGTTTTCATACTGAAAAACGACACGCTGCTATTCGGCGTGCACAGCGGCACCGCTCGGTTGCCGGCCCTACACGTTTCTTCAACGATCGCGAGATGCTGCTTCCAGCGGCCGGGGGCTCGAACGGTCTCCTGGATATTGTTGTATAGAAGCCGGCGGCCGCAGACCTCGGAGAGGCGACTCATCAGGCGATCCTTTATCTCCGGTACGACTCCGCCGCCGCACTGGATCACCCCTGTTCCCATCTCTCTAAGCACATCAGTGAGAGCGAAAAGCTCCGTCTCGGGCGCGCAGGCAGCAGGTATCGGTTTGCCTGAGATGTCGAAATGGCCGGTGTTGCGAGTGATCGATAAACCGAGAGCTCCGCCCTGGATTGCTTCCCGCACGATCTCGCGCATCGCGCCCAGCTCGTTCTCTGTAGCTGCCCGTTCCTGGCTTGCTTCCCCCATGGCGTAAAGCCGGATGGCGGAGTGGCCAACCAACATACCCACATTGACGCCCAGTCTCCGCCCTACCACCTCCATGTATTCGGGGAACGTCTCCCAACTCCAGGTCATGCCGGCTTGTAAAACATCCATCGGAATGGCTTCTACCTGAGAGAGCATGCCGAGGAGCTTGTCGTGATCGTTTGTTTTTACAGGCGCGACTGTCAGTGAACAGTTTCCGATGACCACTGTAGTCGCGCCGTGATAGCACGAGAATGTGCACAGAGGATCCCAAGTTACTTGCGCGTCGTAGTGGCAGTGATTGTCGATAAAGCCCGGCGCAATGACCAATCCGTCGGCGTCGATGACCCGCTTTGCAGGTCCGCCCAGCCGGCCGAGTTCCACGATCTTTCCCCGGCTAACCGCAACATCGCCGTAGAATGACGGCATGCCTGAGCCATCGATGATGCGACCGTTCTTGACTAGTAAGTCATAAATCATTCGACTCTCTCCTTAGTCAGCAACAGCTACCGGACCTTCTGAGCACGCCGACATCGATTCACCCAAAATGACGTGACCCATTTCTGCGGGATACAGGTATTGTTCCGGGGTTAAATTTCGTAATTACTACTTGACCGAGATTTTGAAACGGACCGACTATATGACTCCCTTTCCAAGCTGTCAAAGGGGAGCTGCAAAGAGGTAGAAACACGACTACGGCGATGAATCTAATTGACATTCGCGCCGCATCCCTGCTCTAAAGAACTCAACCGTCTATTTTTTGCCGGAAGAGAGGGTCTTAGTATGAGAACGAACATTCGCGGCCTAAAGCCTGCATCGCTTTCGATTATCTTATCCTCGGTCTTAAGTTTGTGCCTCTCAGGTTCCGTCACCTTTGCGGCGTCATCAAGCACCGCATTGTTGCAGGCCAAGAAGGACGCCGAGGCAAAAGGCTATATCTTCGAGACGAGCCGCGACGAGATAGTTGCGAAGGCCAGGAAAGAGGCCAGGCTGCGGGTGCTGAGTACTATGGATCTTAGCGTGATAAAAGCCCTGCGGGATGCATTTAAGAAAAAATACGCTTTCATCGACATCCGCGCGGAAGAGCTCGGGTCGGTGGACGAAAATCAGCGATTTCTTCTAGAAATAAAAGCGGGGACGGCTCGAGGCTGGGATGTCAATCGTGTCTACAC
>JBOHVR010000405.1:0-3804 GCA_050735755.1 Binatia bacterium | reverse complement strand
GCGCTCTATATTACACCCTAGGCTTTTTGCCAAGGGCGACCGCATGCGCGAACGCGGACGCATCGCCGCCGCGTTTCAGTAAAATCAATCGCCGGCGGGTCGCGATCCGCTATCCTCAACCCTCTTTCCCTTATTCTCTGTTTTTCTTGACCCTCGGCGCTTGGCTCTTTGCGCTCTGCCCTTTGCTCTCCTTGTCGTTTGCCTTGAGCCCGCCAAATCGCATAAGATCCGCAAGAAGTTGGGTCAGGCAAGATCTGGTTGGGGGAGACCTGCGGTGATAGAGGAGGACAGTTTGTCGGTCTTTCATTGGCGTAACCAACACGCCCGGACACCATCCGCAAACCGAGAAGTTAAAGAATAACTAGCGGCCCTTTACGCGGCATGTTTCAAGTTTGTTCCTCCTGCAATACACCTTTTCACTAAGGTTGGCTTGTTAAGGCGCGACGGCTAAAATACGATGCTATTCGGTTAGGAGGAATAATGAAGGACAAGGCCAAACGAAAAAGTCCTGAGATAGTGCTTCGCGAGGGGAAACCCGCTGCCGTGATCCTGGACATTGACCAGTGTCGCGAGATGGAGCGACTAGAAGATGTTGACGATCTCAAAATCCTGAGGCGAATGCGGAAAAGGCCGCTTAAGTTTCGCAAACTCGACGACTTTCTCAAGGAGCGTCGTCCGAGTGTATAAAGTCCTCCTTGAACGGTCCGCAGAACGAGATTTAAAAGCACTTGCGGCCGATATATTCCATCGCATCATTCCTAAGATAAAAGACCTCTCCCAAAACCCGCGGCCTTCCGGCTGCCATAAGATAACGGGATCGAAGAACGACGGCGCATTCGGATCGGAGACTACCGCGTTATCTACGAGATCGACGACAGGAGAAGGCTCATTAAGGTCATGCGGATAAGACACCAACGAGAGGTATACCGGTAGGGATCGCATCGAACGAAGTGTCATTTTCACGTTTCGAGAATTCTCGAAACGTGAAAGCGTTAGCCCAGGGCCTTTTTTTCCTCGCTCCTCGATCACGACTCTTTCAAGGCCGCGATCAGATCCAGAACACCCTTCTTGGCATCGGCAAACAACATCAGGACGTTATCGGCAGCGAATAAGGGGTTGGGAATTCCGGCGAACCCGGGGCTTAAGCTTCGTTTCATAACTACGACCGTCTTTGCCTTGTCCACGTCTAAGATAGGCATGCCCGCAATCGGGCTGGAAGCATCCGTTCGGGCCAAGGGGTTGACGACGTCGTTTGCGCCGATTACTAAAACCATATCGGTCTGCTCGAAAACCGAATTTATCTCGTCCATGTCTTTCAACTTTTCATAGGGAACATTGGCATCGGCCAGGAGGACATTCATATGGCCGGGCATGCGACCTGCGACCGGGTGAATGCCGTACTGGACGATGGTCCCTCTAGATTCGAGCGCGTTGCCTAGATCTCTTACCGCATGCTGGGCCTGAGCGACCGCCAACCCATAGCCTGGCACAATGACCACTCTGCGCGCGGTGTCAAATAGCATTGCGACTTCTTCGGGAGAAGTGGCTTTGATTTTTCCCCCGTAGATATCCTCGCCTGGAGCGAATTTTCCCTCGGCCGACGCCATCACGCCGAAAAGAACATTCGCTAGAGACCGATTCATTGCTCTACACATGATCCGCGTCAGGATGATTCCGGAAGCTCCCACCAAAGCGCCGGCAATGATCAGGGCGTTGTTGGAGAGTACGAAACCGGTCGCGGCGGCGGCGATTCCGGAGTAAGAGTTCAGCAACGAGATCACCACGGGCATGTCGGCCCCTCCGATGGGAACAACCAGCATGACCCCCAGTAAAGAGGCCGCCATTACCAGGCCCCGGTAGGCTATCGTTTCGGTCGGATCAACGACGAGCCATGCCGCGAAAGCAAGACAAGCCACTCCAAGCAAGCCGTTCCAAAGCTGGTGTCCCGGAAGCGACATCGACTTCTCGGAAATCAGTCCCTGGAATTTGCCGAAGGCCACCAAGCTTCCCCAAAAGGTAACCGCGCCGACGATGCCGGAGGCGGCGATTGAAACTGTGAACTGCGGTAGAAACGGCGACGCTAGCAAAATCGCCTCGATCAACGCGGCTCCTGCTACCAACACCGATGCTCCGCCACCGCATCCATTGAAGAGGGCCACGAGCTGGGGCATTGCGGTCATCGGAACTTTGAGCGCCATCGGAATACCGGCGGCGGCGCCGACAACCAACCCAGCAACGATCAACTCGTAGTTCACGATGGCGCGGTGCAGCAGCGTGACCACCACCGCTAAAAGCATTCCGCAACCCCCTGCGAGGTTTCCACGGACAGCGGTTCGCGGGTGAGTTAGCCCCTTGAGACCGATAATAAACAGAACGGAGGCGACGAGATAGGCAAGATTAACGACGACTTGAGGCACGGACGCTAATCCTTCTTGCGGAACATCTCCAGCATCCGATGGGTCACGAGGAACCCTCCCACCACGTTGATCGTCGCGAAGATTACCGCGATCAGGCCTAAAGTGGCGGTGAGAGCGGAACGCTGCGTGCCGGCGGAAAGCAGGGCGCCAATCAAAGTAATGCCTGAAATGGCGTTGGCACCCGACATCAAGGGAGTATGCAGCGTGGGAGGAACTTTGGTAATGATCTCAAAACCGACAAAGATCGCCAGCACGAATATTGTCAAGGCTGTTACAAGCGATTCCATGTATACCTCCGGTAACCTCCGGTATTTATTTACTGCCGGGCTCTTTAGCCGGAAGCTGCAAAAATTCACGAATGCGCGGATTCACGACCTCACCATCATGCGTAACTAGAGTCTCTGCAATGATCTGGTCCTCGCGATCGAGCCTGAGCTGCCCGTCTGTAGTGAGATGACGCAGGAAGCTTGAAAGATTCTTTGCGTACATCTGGCTCGCATGGAAGGGCACGGTAGAGGCGATATTGATAGGCGACATGACCGTGACGCCATGGCGAACCACGCTCTCACCAGCACTACTCAAGGCGCAATTCCCGCCCTGCTCTGCGGCCAAATCTACAATCACCGAGCCGGGAGCCATCTGCTTTACCATCTCTTCCGTGATAAGCAGGGGAGCCGTGCGGCCGGGGACCACTGCAGCAGAAATTACGACATCGCTTTCAGCAACCACGCCGCTCAGAAGTTCCTGCTGCCGGCGGTAAAAGCTCTCATCTTTGGCTTTGGCGTAACCGCCGGCTTTTTCATCCTCGCCTGTTTCGAGTGGAAGCTCCACAAATCTAGCCCCTAAGCTTTCGACCTCCTGCTTTACGGCGGGACGGACATCGTAGGCCTTAACGACCGCACCGAGGCGCCTCGCGGTGGCAATGGCTTGCAATCCTAAGATGCCGGCGCCGATCACGAAAATTCGTGCCGGCTTGATGGTGCCGGCGGCGGTCATCAACATAGGAAACATCTTCGGCAATGCCTCGGCGGCGGCGAGGACCGACTTGTAACCGACTATCGTGGACATGGAAGAGAGGGCGTCCATCGGCTGAGCCTTGGTAATTCTCGGCATCAGCTCGACGGCGAAGCCAGTGATCCGAGCCTTCGCCAATGTAATGATATTCTCGTTGGCGGCGAGCGGTCGTAAGAAAGCGACCAGCGCTTGACGAGGCCGCATGAGACCCAGATCAGCCAGCCCGGCGGGCGGGTTCGCGCTAAGCGCCAGAACCTGAACGATGACGTCCGCCGAAGAAAATATCTCCCGGCGCGATTCGATGATTTCGGCGCCGGACTCCTTGAAGTCTTCATCTGAATATCCCGCGCCTGCTCCAGCGCCGGCCTCAACC
>JBOHVR010000404.1:0-5057 GCA_050735755.1 Binatia bacterium | reverse complement strand
AAGTAACTCATGTTTTCAATGAGCCCTACGATGGGAATCATGACTTTATCGAACATGGACTTGGCTCGAATCACATCTGCCAGCGCCACCTCCTGCGGCGTCGCCACCAGAACGGCGCCACTCACTTTCAACTGCTGCGAAAAGGTGATCTGGACGTCGCCGGTCCCCGGGGGCATGTCCACGACCAGGTAGTCGAGATCCCCCCAGTGGACATCTGCCATTAACTGATTCAGCGCTTTGCCGAGCATGGGGCCGCGCCAAATCACTGCCTGGTCCGGTTCCAGAAAAAACCCGATCGACATGACGGGGATGTTATGCGCCACCGGCGGCGCGAGCTTAAAGCCTCCGTCGACCGGAACCTTTTTCGGCTCTTCCCTGACGCCCATGATAATCGGAATTGACGGGCCGTAGATGTCGGCGTCAAGCAGGCCGGTTGCCGCGCCGTGCATCTTCAGCGCAACCGCCAGATTGGCGGCCACGGTAGACTTGCCGACCCCCCCTTTTCCCGCCGCCACCAACACGACGTTCTTCACGCTCGGAAGCAGATCCGTCTGCCCTTGCCCAACTTTACTTCCGCGCACCTGCGCTCCAAAGGATATTTCTACACCGCTAACACCTTCGACCCCGGCTAAGACCTGCTGGCAGTCGTCTTGAATTCGCTCGCGGAGCGGGCACGCAGGGGTGGTCAGTTCAACCGTAAAGGAGACTGTCCCATTCTGAACCTTCAGATCTTTGACCATGCCCAGGCTGACGATGTCCCGATGCAGTTCTGGATCCTGGACCCTTTTTAACGCTGCTAGGACTGTGTCCGTTGTCGCTGCCATTCGAGCCTTTCTGAGGAAGATGAAATGAATCTCCCGCTATAGCTGTGGCAGATTCTTGGTGGATCAAACACTTCGCTGCGGCGGGGAATCTGGATCGTCGGATCCTCTATAAAAACTATAGGCTGCTGACCCCGGTAATGCAACAGTAGCTGCTCACCATGACCGGTTGACGCTCCTGCCGAAACATCCTAGCTTGTTCTGCGTGACCTTCCCGCTGGCCTTCGCAATTGGTTTTTCCGTTGCTTCGATTCCTGGCCCGACGATCGTCCTGATCGCCACAGAGTCTCTCACCAAGGGCGCGCGCGCGGGCGTAGCAACCATGGCGGCGCCACTGCTTCTCGATGCCTTTCTCATGCTGCCTTTGGGACTCGCGCTGCAAGGTCTTTTCACCTCTACCGGAGCTAAGAGCTTGGGCTTGATCGGCGGCGGCCTGCTCGCGTGGCTTGGCTTTAATTCAATGCGCGCAGGGAAAGCCGCCCTGCGCGCTCAGGCGCTGGCACAGCAGCGCCCGCTTTCAGAAACCAAAGACATTCCGTCCTTTTTCAAAGGCGTGCTGACACACGTAAGCAGCCCTTTTCCCTATCTCTATTGGACAACCGTGGGCGCCTCATTTATCCGCCAGGGATTTGCCCGCGACGGTTTTTCCGGCGCATTACTCTTCCCGTTGGGATTTTGGCTCGGCGCCAGCGCATTCACGCTGTTGATAATCTTCGTGGCCGCGCAAGGGAAACGGCTGCTACCGCCGCGACTCGAACCTTGGCTTTATAGCTTGTCGGGATTGCTTCTCGTGGGAAGCGGTATTCTCCTGGCGCTCCAAACCTGGTGGGACTTCCCGCTCTAGGACGAAGATGCCACGCCTCTGGAATCCGCACTTGTGGGTAGGCCTCATGCCCAACGGACTCGGGCAAATCAAACCGAACCATTATCTCGAGATTGCCAAGGTGGTTTGGCAAAACCGTGACCAACTGCCCTTTGCCTGGAGGATTTTACGCGACGGCGTTTGTGACGGATGCTCGCTCGGGACGACAGGGCTTCATGACTTCACTATGAAGGGAGTTCATCTCTGTACGGTCCGGCTTAATCTTCTGCGTCTGAACACGATGCCGGCGCTGGACCCGGCGCGCCTCGAAAAACTGGACTCTCTTACTGCATTGAACGGCGCGGCGCTCCGCGCGCTCGGCCGCCTGCCTTCTCCCATGGCGCGCCGGCGCGGCGACGGCGGATTTCGTCGCGTGACCTGGGAGGAAGCCCTCGAGCTGGCGGCCAAACGCGTCCGCGTGACCGGCCCCGAGCGGCTCGCCTTTTATCTCACGTCGCGCGGCATCACCAATGAGGTGTACTACGTCGCGCAAAAAGTCGCTCGCTTCTTAGGCACGAACAACATCGACAACTCTGCGCGCGTCTGCCACTCACCCAGCACGGTGGCCATGAAGCAAACGCTCGGCGTAGCCGCGTCCACGTGCTCTTACAAAGATTGGATTGGCAGCGACTTGCTGATCTTCATAGGAAGCGATGTTCCCAACAACCAACCCGTGACCACTAAATACATGTACTACGCGAAGCAACACGGGACTCGCATTGCCGTTATCAATCCGCTGCGCGAGCCGGGCATGGAGCGCTACTGGGTCCCTTCCGTGATGGAAAGCGCTCTTTTCGGCACCAAACTGGCTGACGATTTCTTCCCCATTCACACGGGTGGCGATATTGCGTTTCTTAACGGGGTCATCAAATCTCTGATCGAAAGAGGCGCGCTCGATCACGACTTTATTGGCCAACACACAACGGGATACAACGCGTTACGAGAAACTCTGGAGACACAGTCTTGGGATCTACTCGAGAGAGAATCGGGCGCCGCGCGCATCGAGATGCAGCGCTTTGCCGGAATTTATACCCAGGCGCGCTCAGCAGTCTTTGTCTGGAGCATGGGAGTGACGCAGCACGCATTTGGAGTCGAGAACGTCAAAGCGATTATCAATCTGGCTCTTGCCCGCGGCATGATCGGCCGCGAGAAGTGCGGCCTCATGCCCATCCGCGGGCACAGCGGCGTTCAAGGAGGCGCCGAAGTGGGCTGCGCGCCGTGGAACTTTCCCGGCGGCGTGCCCATCAATGATGAAACCGTCGAAAAATTAAGTCGCCTATGGGGTTTCGCGGTGCCTGCGACGCCCGGGTTCTCCGCGGTTGAGATGATCGAAGCCGCCCGGGAAGGGAAAATTGAAGTTCTTTATTCTGCCGGCGGGAATTTTTTCGAAACGCTTCCCGAGCCCGAGTTTGTCCGCGAGGCGCTTGCGCGAGTGCCGCTCCGCATCCATCAGGACCTGGTTGTCACTTCGCAAATGCTTGTCGAGCCCGCGGACACGGTCTTGCTACTGCCGGCGCAGACGCGCTACGAGCAGCCCGGCGGCGGCACCGAAACCAGTACAGAGAGATACATTCTTTTTAGCCCGGAGATCCGCGGAAGGCGCGTCGGTGAGACTAAGCCCGAGTGGCAGATTTTCATGGAACTCGCCGAGCGCGCGTATCCCGAGCGTAGCCACCTGATCCATTTCGATGACGCGCGCCAAATCCGGCAAGAGATCGCCCTGGCGGTTCCTTTCTATGACGGGATTCAAAATCTTCACACAAAAGGGCAAGCCGTCCAGTGGGGTGGCCCGCTTCTGTGCGCAAGCGGAAGTTTTCCGACGATAACCGGAAAGGCTGTCTTCAGCGCGCTCGCACCACCTGCACTGGAGGTGCCGGAAGGTTGGTTTCGCTTGAGCACCCGACGGGGTAAGCAGTTTAACAGCATGGTGCATGGGAGTTACGATCCCCTCACTGGATCGGACCGGGACCACGTGTTTCTCAACCCCGACGACGCCCGGGCTCTTGGAATTGGCGATGGAGATCCGGTATTGTTGCAGTCTGAAACGGGAAAGCTTCGAGGCCGCGCAAAGTTCATGCCTATTCAGAGAGGCGATGTGCAAGTCCATTGGCCGGAAGGCAATAGGTTGATTAAGCGGGGCGTGAACGACTCCGCGAGCGGTATCCCTGATTACAACGCTCTGGTGCAGGTGATTCCCCTCAGCGCGTCACAGGATCTTGCGCGGAAAAACGGAATGCTTGGGGCGACCCGATGATATCTCGGCAAAGCACGAAGCGAGCGACGGTTCAAAAACTTCGTCAAGGACGCTTCCACACAGAGCAGGATGCTCTGGCCGTGGAGGAGCCGCTGGAAATTCGCCTCGTGACTGGAGAAGCGGGACGCAGGAAGAATGAAAGCATTTCGGTCACGATGCGCACTCCGGGCCACGACTTTGAGTTAGCTGTCGGTTTTTTGTTCAGTGAAGGAATCATCCAGAGCGTCGATGATCTTGCCCAGCTGTCCCCTACTCCAATCGCGGAAGAAGCAAAGCCAAACTGCAATATCGTCGACGTTCACCTGCGTCCCGGCCTCCAACTCGACACCGCGCGTTTGTTGCGCCATTTTTACGCGACTTCAAGCTGCGGCGTGTGCGGCAAAGCTTCGCTGGAGGCGCTGCGAGTGCGCGGCTGTTCCCCTCTGCCGCCAGGCCGCCCCTTGATCCACGCCGAGACGGTGCGCGATCTGCCGGAAAAACTCCGGCAGGCCCAATCTATCTTTGAGCGGACCGGAGGGTTGCATGCGGCCGCGCTTTTCGATGCTCAGGGCAATTTAGTTTGCTTACGCGAAGATGTGGGCAGGCACAACGCCGTCGACAAGGTCGTCGGACAACAGCTGCTGACCCAGGAGCTTCCCCTCAGCGACTTTCTCCTAATGGTCAGCGGACGGACAAGTTTCGAGATTGTGCAGAAGGCGTTAATGGGTGCCGTGCCTGTCGTTGCGGCCGTCAGCGCTCCTTCGAGCCTCGCGGTCTCGTTGGCGGCAGAATTTGGCATGACGTTGCTGGGCTTTGTGCGCGGGGAAGATTTTAATATCTACACCGGCACGGAGCGTATTCTGAAATGAGAGCGGGAAACTGCGACGGTAAAAGCGAGGGGCCGAGAGTTCCGTCATCACGCAGGCGACCCTTGCTGAGTACTGATACGCTCGAGAGTCGCAAGAGTTATGCGTTCAACACGGGCAAGCGCTTCTGCGCTCCGGGATAAGACTTCGTTTCCCTTGCGCACCTCTTGCAGAACAGCATAGAGGATGATGCCTTCCGCAACGACCGCAAAAATTACGACCAAAGTGTTTATCCAGATCAATAGGTCCATGTCCTCCCCCTCAGTGTGACAAAC
>JBOHVR010000403.1:0-5984 GCA_050735755.1 Binatia bacterium | reverse complement strand
GCTTTCATCGCTTCGATGTACTCATCGGTGCGGTCGCCGCGCCGATCGTAAGGCACGCCGAAGACACCGAACTCGTCCGACTCGCGCGTTGCCTTGGAACCGAGACCGACGCCGACCAGCAGACGGCCATTGGCCAGATGATCTAAAGTCGAGTATTGTTTCGCCGCGTAAATCGGATTGCGGCAGGGCATGACCAGACAAGCCACGCCCAAAACAATTTTTTTGGTCTCAGCCGCCAGGTACGACAGAATCGTGGTGGCTTCAAAGAAATTAGCCTCCTGTGCGTCCGTGATCGCTTCAAACGCGCCGGAAGAAATGTGATGCCGATGCATCTCCGTGCTCCAGACCACGTGGTCGTGGACCCAGATCGCGTCGAAGCCCATTTCTTCGGCCGATTTGGTGGCTTTGACAATATTTTCGATGCTGGAGAGCGGACCGGAGTTCGGTACACGCACGCCAAATGAAATCTTATTCATGAGTGACTCCTATTTCTTTTCGGTGATTTCCACCTTGTGGTATTTGAGATGGCGATTGTACCAGTCGATAACATTGGCCGAGACATCGTCGAAGTAATCGTTATAGATGCCGTAGTGCGTGGTCTTCTTATACAAAACTAATTTTTTCGGCTCGCCCGCCTTTTCGTAGAGATCGAATGTCTGCTGCTCGGGCGTCACGGCGTCGCCTTCGACGGCGATGAACAAAGCGCCACGGGGTGAAATCTTGTGGACGACGTCGATCGGGCTGTATTCTAAAATCGCCTCGGCGCATGCCAGTGGCATGGCATCCGGGATCTTATCCGCCACATCCTTTTTAATAGTGGTCGTCTGGCGCTCGGGGGTTTGCACCATGATGCCGCCTTCGCGCGCGCTCACAATCGCTCCGGACCCCGTTAGCACCCGTTTCTTTCGATCTTCCTCGATGCTCTTCAAATAATCGACCCATTCGTACTCGCGCCGCATCGAGTGCAACCAATCGCGGCCATTGCTGACGCCAAGATAGCTGACACAACACTTAACGCGCGAATCGGTGGCCGCAACGAAAACCGCATTGCCGCCGCCGGTGCCGCCGGAACCGTATGTGGCGATGCGGTCGGGATCGATTTCCGAGCGCGTTTGCATGAAAGTGATGGCGTTGCGAATATCTTCCGCCTGCCATTTCGGCACCACCCAGCCACGCTCGTTGCCTTCGCTATCGCCCCAGCCGCGATAGTCAAAGCAAAGGCAGGAGTAGCCGGCAGCGCAGAGCCGCTCGAACATCATGATGTAATGCTTGGCGTCTTTGAGGCCAAGAAAGCCGGGACCTTGGACGATTCCCGGAAAAGGCTTGCCTTGATCGGAGTCCGGTAGATAAAGATCGCCGCTTAACCGATCACCCTCGCTGTAAAAGCTCACCTTTTCATGACGCATGTCATACTCCTACGATTAAACCCGTTCCATTCGCTCAAGCAGTTCAAATAGTTCAAATCGTCTAAGGCCAATCGTCCGACCATCTTGAACGGCTTGAACGTCTTAAACGAATTGAACTTTGCCTATGCTCTTAGCGCGGGCAGAACTTCTTGGCCCAACAAGTCTATCTGTTCATACCAGTCTGCGTAACGGAACCGGAGATCGTAAACGATATGATTGAGCCCGGCGTCTTCGTATCGTTTGGTATCGCGAGCGATGTCCGCCGGAGTCCCCGCCATGAGCAGCCCTTCGATGTCCGCAACCGTGGAGAAGGTGCCGGACGCCGGTCTCACCCAAGTTTTCTTGGCAGGGGTGTTGCCTTCGTTGATCAGACCCTTGACGTTAACTTTGCTGAGCGCGACGTCTCTGTTCTTATCGATGCTGGTGATGGGGATCGCACCGGTGGTGACCATAGGCCGTCCCGCGAGCTTGCACTGCTCTTCGAGATACTTGACCATTTTGTTAAATGTCGCCGTGGGAATCCGTCCGGGCATCCAGCCGTCGCAGTAATCCGCCGCGCGGCGGCAGGAAGCCGGTGTGCCGCCGCCGTACCAAATCGGAATCTTTTTGCTCGGCGTCGGCTTGAGCTCGACGTCTTTGAAATCGTAATAGTCGTCTTTGTAGCTGACCTTTTCACCGGCCCAGAATCGGCGGCAGAGCTGGGCGTTGATTTTCGCTATATTGGCGCGATCTTGCAAAGTCGTTTTCTTATAACCTGCCGCTTCGAATTCATGAGGAAAGGTACCGAGGCCGAGACCCATGATAATATTGCTGTCGCACATCGTGCTCAGGCCCGCCATGGCTTGCGCCAGATGAATCGGATGCCGGTGCGAGATCATGGTGCCGGTGCCGAGAGTCAGTTTTTTACAGACCGCCGCGACAGCCGCGAGGATCAGCAACCCCTCGATGTGGGTATTATCTTCGCCCTCCATCCCGTGTGGTTCGAAAACCAGGTGGTCCCTGACCCAGACCGAGTCGAATCCGTAGGCCTCGGCCTTTTTCGATCCTTCGATGCAGCTTTCGGCCGAGCCATACTCGCAAAAGTGGGGTAACAGGAGTCCGAATTTCAACTTCGTCGCCATTAGACGTACTCCTTTCGCTGTGGGATTGAGCTACTGCAGTGGCGAGATAAACTTCCCGTCGCCCGGCTTTCCCACCACACTGCCGTTTTCCATCACAACTTTTCCGCGCACCAGAGTCATGACGGGAACTCCCTTGACTCGCCTGCCGTCGTAGGGAGTCCACCCAACCTTGGTATAAGTCGTCTTGTTTTCGATGGTTTCTTCCTTATTCAAATCAACCACCACAAGGTCCGCATCCGATCCCACCTGAATCACGCCTTTCCTGGGATAGACTCCAAACAGACGCGCCGGATTGTAGGAGGTGATGCGCACCAGGCGATCCAGGCTGAGTCTCCCTCCGTTCACCTCGGTCAAAAAAAGACGCAGATAGTCCTGGATTTGCGGCTCGCCGCCCGGGGACTTCCACATGTCTTGCCAGCCGATATCTTTTTCCTCTTTGGTGTGCGGCGCATGGTCGGTTCCGACAACATCGACGGTTCCGTCTTCGATTCCTTCCCACAGCGCCGCCGCGTGCTCGTCAGGCACCCAGAAGCCCAGGCAATAAGGACCAAGCTTTTCGACATTGGCCCACGTCGCGAGAAACAAAGCCCACGGATTGACTTCGCAACTGACGGCTCGCCCCTCCTCTTTCGCGCGCCGCATCAGCTCCAATCCTCCAGGCGTGCTCATGTGCAGCACATGCAGCTTCGTTCCCGTCGCCTTCTGAAAGCGCATCAAAGTGGCAATGGCCGTATCCCAGATGATGCCGTCGAAATCGCGATACGCTTTCGCGTACGCTTGCGGGCTGCGATCGCCCCGTTCCCAATACCTCTGTTCGATCACATCCATGAGATCTTGATCGTGGGGATGCACCATGAGCGGAAGCCCGGTTTTGCCCACCGCCTCGAAGCAGCGAAAAAGCTGGCCATGATTGTGCAAACCGATTCCCGGCATGTGCGGATAATCCCGGCCGGTGTCTTTGACCATGAAGATTTTGAACGCGAGACATCCTTCCTGCGCCAGCTTGGGAATCTCGTTGGGATCCGTACCTGAAGGATTGTGATTGAAATCGACGACGGCCTTCTTGGCTCCCAGCTCAATGACATTTCGAAAACGCTCCACGTTGGTTGTCGGCGGATTCACGTTGGGCATGCCGATCGAGAGGGTAACGCCGCCCGCAGCGGCGGCTTGCGTTGCCGTTGTGAGATCTTCCTTGTGCGTGAATCCCGGATCGCGGTGATGCGTGTGGGTATCGATCAATCCCGGAATCACAACTTTGCTTTTGGCGTCGATCATTTTGGCGTCTTGAGGAAAGGATCCCGGATTGCCGAGCGCCGCGATCTTCTCTCCGATAACGGCAATATCCGCATGGATCAAGCCGCCGGGAGTCCAAACTTCCCCGTTCTGGATAATGAGATCAAACGTTGCCATGACTTTCGCCGTTCGGAAATCGTATAAAAAAGTTTATATCCCTTGCATCAATCCAGTGTCAATCAGCAGCGTGAAAAGAGCAAGGGCACGGAATAGCGTGGCCTTGCTCCGACGTACAAACGTTTAGCGGCCCGGGCTCGCTTTGCGCCAAACCGCCAAAACCGATTTGCCAAATCTTCCGCCCAGCATACGGTCAACCACTCTCGACCCCGGCACAAAGACTCGATCCCACGCTGCGATCTGCGACCGTGAGGGCAGCGATCTTCGCAGTAGAAGGGCGTTGCCCAGCGACAGGAACAATCCTAATGAATCGAGATACAGCAGCTTTTCCTCAACGCAATCCGGGGGTTTGAGCGCCTGCAACATGGTTTTTGTGTAGCGCCGCAAGTGACCGATCTGATGATCAAACGCGCTAAAAAGCCACGGGTGGGCGGGCGAGAGCACGACCAGGCGACCGCCCGCGCGAAGCAATCGGGCGGCCGTTTCCACTTCGCCGGCGTCGTCTTCGATGTGCTCCAGCACGTCCATGTACACGACGCAGTCAAACGCCGGCCGTTCCGTAAACGCGCGCAGGGATCCCACGACGACGAGCGGCGCGGCGCCTCCCCAGCGCTCCGCGGCCATTTCTCGGATCCGTCGCGCTTGGTTCTCATCCGGCTCGAGGCAGATCCAGCGGCGCGCGCTTCCGTCATGCAAGGCCGAAGTCGTTCCGCCGATACCGGCGCCGACCTCCAACACATCGCCCACCAGAAATTGCCCGATCGCTGACTTGACGTATTGCTTCCAGTTCACGGCGAGGGCGAAGAGATCTAACTCGCCGCCGAGATATGCGCCCTCAGTCGCCGCGGGCATACACTCGCTCGACGCGACTGACGAAGTGGATGTAGTCGCGGTTGGGCAGCACGCTGGCCGTATCGCGCGCTGCCAGAATGACGAAGGCAAACACCAGCGCGACGAGAAGCATTTGGGCGAGCATCAAAACCAGAAGCCCGGTCGTGTACGTTGCCCATCCCGGTATAGCCAGCGGCGTTAACAGCCGGATTCCAATTACCGTGAGCAGCAACCCTCCCATCAGGACAATCGCGACACCTACTGCGATTAAAAGCCGAACGCCAATCCGGTCGCCGAAAACAGCCATTGCGCTCAACCCGTGCACCACGAGCGCTACCAGGTTCATTTGGGAGCGTCCGGTTAATCGCTTTCCGCGGCGGGTGGGCAACAGTCCGATCGGCAACTGCGATTTATACACGCCCGCCGCATAGTGATTCCATAGATCAGACACGACGACGAGCCGCTGAAGAGCCGCAGCGGGAACCACACTGAAGTTTCCGGCGCGTACCCGGACACCGGTGAGTATCAAGTGGATCACGCGGTACAAATGGTAGAAGATGCGAAACGCGAGACTTTCTGAGCGACGTGTCCGTTCGGCGAAAATAACTTTGTTGTTTTTGCCCGCTTCACACTCGCGCACGAGACGAGGCACATCCGCAGGCTCGTCCTCGCCGTCTCCGTCCATCACCACGACCGCGCGACAAGGCCGATTTGCTTCGATGAAGGCCAAGCCCACCGCAATTGCCCTTTGGTGGCCCAGGTTGCGGCGCAGGACGAGAATATCGACGCTTGTGATACCCGAAAACGGGGCTTGAGCGAGCGTCGAAGGTGCCGGCATCAATGACGCGTCGTCGACCACAATCACATCAGCGTTGAGTCCATTCGCGATCAGCTCCCGATCCAGGGCGGGGAGAAGCAACGATACCGCTTCCCAATCGTTGAACACGGGCACGAGCACGATCAACTTGTCTTCACCTGCGAGGTTCGTTGTCACCGATTACCTATCAATGAGGTTCCGCTTGAGGAGCTTCGCGGATGGATACGAAACACCGTGTAGCGTGAACTCTGCCATACCCTCTCGGCGCCGCGGTCGATGAGCCATTGCGGTTTGCGCCGATCAGGCATCGCGCCAACAAACACCACGAGGAGACGCTGGCTGTCCCACTGCCGGAGAAACTTGCCGTCCACGAATAAAGACTTTTGCTCGTCCCATCTC
>JBOHVR010000402.1:0-5895 GCA_050735755.1 Binatia bacterium | reverse complement strand
TTGCGTCGGACTACTCGCATTTTGATTCGAAGTTTCCAGACACGGTCAAGCTGGTGCAAGAGACGCCGGGGTTGAGTGTGGAGGCGGCGCAGAAAATCCTGCGGGATAATTCGATTGCGTTGTTCGGCCACCGCCTCAGCTAGCCTACAGTTTCCAACAGGAGAAGACATGAATAAGAAACATGACGGTTCAGGAAACGGTTTACACAAACTAATCGGGGCTGCCGTACCGCTGATACTTATAGCACTGGCTTCTAACGTGCCGGGCGCCACGTGGGTCGATGGGGCCAAGAACGAAGGCAAGCTCGCAGTATATTCCAGCATGAGTTCATCAGATACCGATACGCTGATTAGAAAATTTCAGGCTAAATACCCTTTTGTCAAAGCGACGTTCCTTCGCTTGAGCAGCGGCCGGCTTATGACTAAGCTGTTCCAGGAGGCACAAGCGGGAACATACCTGGCGGATGTTTATCAAACCGGTAGCATCGAGGTGTACTTGTTTCAAAAAAAGGGCCTGGTTGCCAAATATTCAAGCCCGGAAAACAAGGCTTACGAAGATTCTTTCAAGGATCCCCACGGCTACTACACTTCGTTCTATTTCACGCCGAAAGTCATGGGTTACAATACAAGATTGATTGCGCGTGACAAGGCGCCCAGGTCTTATCAAGATCTTCTCAATCCGTCCTGGTCAGGCAAACTCGGAATGCCAGGCGGCAATGCCGGCGTGCGCTGGCTTATCGGCATGATGAAAAGGATGGGCGAGGAAAAAGGCGACGCGTTTATGCGCAAGCTCGCAGGCCAGCAAATAAGATTGCATCCCGGAATCACGGAGGCGACCTCTTTGTTGGCTGCCGGCGAGCATCACGCCTTGGTCTTCACCAACGCGGACAACGTCGAAGAGCTGAAAGGAAAAGGCGCTCCCGTCGAGTGGGTGGCGGACGAGCCGGTCACCACGACTCAAACCGTTCTTGCGCTGTCGAGCCGCGCGCCCAATCCCAACGCGGCGAGATTGTATATCGATTTTGTTCTCTCGCGAGAGGGACAACAGATCATACAAAGCTTCAATAGGATTCCGGCGCGGTCCGATGTGCCTTCCGACCCGCCGAACCTAAAAAAAGGGCTGAAATTTTTCCCCTACTATGGAAACTGGGCAGAAGACGAAAATAAGTACACCGAGAAATTCCACTCTATTTTTCAGTGACAGGGACTTGGCGCTCGGCCTTTTACGCGGTAACGCAATAGCGTTGGACGGTGTCTTGGTTCAGCTCCATGCCCAATCCGGGCTTGCTTGGAACCAACATGAAACCGTTTTCGATCTTCAGGGGCTCACGGTACAGCACATCGTGGCTGGGCGTATATTCCACGGTTAACCCGTTTGGAGCCGCCGCGATGAGGTGGACTTGGACTTCCGGTTCGGTATGGCTGGCCAACGGCCGTTGCCATGCGCCGAGCAGTGAAGCGACGCGCAACCAGGCGCTGATCCCGCCCACTTTTTGGACGTCCGCCATGTAGCAGTCGGCGGCTTGTTTTTCCAAGCAGAGACGAAACTGGTCTATTTTTTCCAAAGTTTCACCAAACGTCACGCGGGTGTCCAAGGCGTGGCTGATCTCGGCGAGGCCATCGATATCATCGGGAGCGATCGGATCCTCGATCCAGAACAAGTCAAAGGGCTCGAGCATGCGGCCGAGGCGAATCGCTTCCGGGGGGCTTAAAGACCAGTTCAAGTCCACCATTAAGGTCGCCTCAGAACCGATCGTATCGCGCACAGCTCGGACTCGTTCAACGTCGTCAGCGAAAGGGCGAGCTCCCAGACGAAGCTTCATCCCGCCGAAGCCTCGCCTTACAAAATCGGCGGCATCGGCGACCAACTGATCGATGCTTTGGTGGCGGCGCAAGCCGCCGCTGGCGTAGCATGGAACGCGATCACGCCGCGCGCCTAAAAGCCGATAGAGGGGTTGTTGCAGCGTTTTTCCCTTAAGATCCCAGAGAGCGATGTCAATCGCAGCCAGCGCTTGCAGAGCCGCGCCGCTATGCCCTAGGTCCGTAAAGAAAGCGTACGCTCGATGGTAGATTTGTTCATGATCAAGGGCGCTCTGACCGATCAACATGGGCAAGATCTCTTTCACCATCACTTCAAAAGCGCGCGCTTTTCCGACTGTGCTGGTATGCGCCAAGCCGAAAGCGTCCAGGCCGTCGTCCGTGCTAAGTTGAAGCAGTAAAAAGTTCGATGTGGCTCTTCTTCCGAGATACGGGTGACTTTCGACGGGCCGCTTTAGAGGCACTGAGACGATTTTCGTTTCTGCTTTTGTGATTTTTGCGATCATGAAGACTCCATACTAAGGCCGGACCCTTTGGTCAACCGCTTCGCGCACGCTCTTTGCCGATCAGGCAAGGTTACTTGACAAGATTTCATCCTGGGGTGATATACAGAACCATTACGGCCGAACGGAAGTAAGAGGGAGATGACGGCAATGAAGTATCGTTACATTTCGGGGGATTCTCACCTGGAGATAGATTCCCAGCGTTGGATCGATCGGGTTCCCGCCAAGTATCGTGACCAGGCGCCGCGCCTTGTGCGGTTGCCCGACGGCGGTGACGGGTGGACGATCGATAACCAACTCGCGCGACCGGCTGCCGCGGCAGATCTCTACGGCGGTAAAGGGCGCGATCAATACGTTCCTTTTGGTGCCACTTACGAGGGCACGGCGGGCACGGGGAGTCCTGAGCAAAGGATCCGCGAGCAGGATCAAGATGGTATTGATGCGGAGGTGCTCTTCCCGTCGCAGCAAGGAGGTCCGAAGTTGTGGCGCCGCATTCGGGATGACGCCGCGTACAAGGCGGTGGTTCGCGCCTACAATAGCTGGTTGGCGGAAGAGTATTGCGCGGTGAATCGCAATCGTCTGTTAGGCGTGGGAATTCTGCCGCTGACACATGATGTGGCCGATACGATCGAGGAGATGAATTATTGCGCTAAGCTTGGTTTCAAGACCGTGCTTCTGCAGGGGTTTCCAAGCGGGCAGCCCTATCCGTCACATGACGACGACACGTTTTGGACCACCGCGCTTGATCTAAACATGCCCGTTTCGGTTCACGTAGACCTCGAACGCTCCGGAGAGCGGGGCGGGCCCTTATTCAAGTTTTTGAATGACTCGGATGGTTTGTCAGAGAAGATCGTTCACGGGCTGGTGGAGCAAGTAGGGAGATTTGGTCCCGCGCGTGGCAGCGGCGCTGTCGCCGCCGCGCAATGGGTGCTGTCCGGGATTTTCGACCGCTTTCCGAGCCTCCGCATCTTCTTTGCCGAGAACCAAATCGGATGGATCCCTTTTTTTCTGCAATCGGCGGATGTGCGTTACGATCGCCACCACCGTTGGGCCGAGCGGCTTTTTGGTTTCCAGCCGCTCTCCCGCCCTCCTAGCGAATACATCCGCGAGCATTGCCTGTGGGGTTTCCAATTCGACCGGGTTGGCGTGGAGCTGCGGCACAAGATCAATGTCAATCATTTGATCTGGGGGTCAGATTTCCCGCATCAGGAATCCGACTGGCCCGACTCCATGGGCGTGATCGAAAGAAACTTCGCCGGCGTGCCGGAGGGCGAAAAGTACAGGATGGTATGCGGCAACGCCATCGAGTTCTTCCAGCTGTGAGGAAATTAGACGCGAGCGGCCAAGCCCAAAAATAGGAGCGAAATGGTGATCACGGGAAGCGGCGTCGCCGGTAACCCCCAAGACCGACGTCTATCCCCATGAGGCAGCGCCGGGAAGGAACCAGGTATCTGGTGATGTGGAATTTGGATGGAGCCGATAAACGCTATCATCGGTCGGGCGCTAGCCGACCAGAAGAAGAAATAACACCGATAATTCCTTCAGCGTATCGCGAAAAAACCACTCACCCCTCAATCACGTCTTGCTCCCGCGGCTTAGATCAAAACTGACGTAACGGTTCGGGTCATCCGAGAGTTGGATTTTTTTGCCCGCGATAGGTTATATTATACGGAGCGGTTCATTGGATCGCCGCCGATGGATCATCGATAACGCAGCGTGTTAAGACCGCAAGGGCGTAAAGGAGAATCGAATGGAGATTTTTGACACAGAGAAGTTGCTCAGCATGGGCTTTTTTAACCAGGTGATTCCGATCTGGCATGTTTTCTTCTTTATCCTCAGTCTGTTACCCTTTCTTCTCCTGAACCGCGTGAAAGTGTGCCTTCTGATTACCTATATGTTTACTTACTATCTGGGATTCATGGTGCAATGGGGCGATTATATCTCGGAGGCGGGCTCTATGGCCCCTTTTGCTTTGTACGCCCTTTGTGGAATGGCGATCGCGGTCTTCTTCGTGTGCACCTTCTTTGGCGAGGACTCCAAGCAAATTCACATTCGCGTATCACGCTATCCCACTGAACGGCCAGAGCCCAGATCAGTGAATTGACTCGCCTTTCGCTGTCAATCAGCGGCGGTATTCCCGGAAATTTTCGAACGGGTCGTCCGCACTGGTTTGAACCTCAATCTTGGCAATCTGCTGCGCCGGAGCTAAGCTTGGCCTTGTGAAAATTAGGGCTCCGGCAAAAATCAATCTCAATCTCCACATCCGCGGAAAGTTAAGTGACGGCTACCATCTTATTGACAGCCTGATGGTGCCGATCAATTTGTATGATGTGGTCGAGATAAGGAAAGCACAGGGGAAACAAGCGGTGCTGACTGTCCGCAGCGACGACCCTGACGTTCCCAACGACAAGCGGAATTTGGTGTATCAAGCGGCGGCTTTAGTCTTGGCCCAAAACGGAATTCAAGAGCCGGTTCATATCCGTATCCGCAAGAAAATTCCGATTGGCGCGGGTCTCGGGGGCGGCAGCAGCGATGCCGCGGCTACCATTCTCGGCTTGAATCGCTTGTTTCAGTTGCGCATGAGCTTGCGGGAGATGGCGACCTTAGCTTCCCGCATCGGATCTGATGTTCCCTTCTTCATTTACCGACGCGCCGCACGGGTCGGAGGCAAGGGAGATAAGGTCAAGCCGCTAAAGACTGTCCCCTTTCTTTGGATGGTTGTCCTTTACCCGGGTTTCCCCGTAGCCACCGGTTGGGCTTATCAGAGTTTTTCTGTTAAGTTGACAAAAGGGGCGAGAAATACTAGCATCATCGGTTCCCTGAGAGACTGCAGGGGGTTGGCACGGGCTCTGAGTAACGATCTCGAAGCGGTAACCCTTCCCCGTTATCCTAAGCTCGGAGTTTTGAAGGAAAGGCTGCTGGCGGAAGGTGCCCTCGCCGCGCTCATGTCAGGGAGTGGATCGTCCGTCTTTGGCATATTTGAGTCGGATGTGACGGCCCGAAGGGCGTTTCACCGTTTGCAGAAGGAGGAGGAGATCCGGGCATATCTGGTGCATTCATTGAGCTGAAAATAAATTTCCCTGATGTGAAGGTTGTCCTGTGGGGAAGGAGGTCCCTATGGAAATTACCGAGGTTAGGGTCTTTCCGGTCGAGGAGGAAAAGCTCAAGGCGTATGTCACGATTACTTTCGACCATTGCTTTCTAGTCCGGGACTTGAAGATTATCCGCGGCACCACGGGACTCTTCGTCTCCATGCCGAGCAAAAAGCGTAAGGACGGCACCTATAAAGACATTGCCCACCCGCTCAATAACGAGACCAGGCGCATGATAGAGCAGAAGATCATTGCAGAGTATCAGAGAGTGCTTTCTCACGGAGGGGGTATGACGGGAGGCCATGAAGACTCATCCTCGGAGGTGGATTAAGGGTTTTGGCATTTGAAGGGTTCGGGGTTGGGCGGTCGCCAAGCGGTAAGGCCCCGGACTTTGGATCCGGTATCGAAGGTTCGAATCCTTCCCGCCCAGCCAAGTTTTTGGGACTGCTGAGATAATCGTTCAGCCCACGCAGGGCGGGTCTT
>JBOHVR010000401.1:0-5165 GCA_050735755.1 Binatia bacterium | reverse complement strand
ACCTGGACGCGTTCCGCCCGGAGTGCAGTCTTGAAGAGCTCGGGCGGCCGGAGCATGTCTCGGACGATTTTGAAGCAGCGGGAATTAACTCAAAAGAGGATGTCCGGGCGGTCTTCTCCGGAAACTTCTACTTTGGCTGCGAGGCGGACGACCGGGCGACGATGTGGGCCTTCGATCCCCGCATGGGCGTGAGGCTTCGGCCGGTCTTCAGCTCCGACTTCACGCATTTCGACGTGCCCGATTTCAGGGAGGTAATTCCTGAAGCGTTTGAGCTGGTGGAGAAGGGCTTCGTGACGGAGCAGGATTTCCGGGAGTTCACGTTCACCAACGCCGCGCGTCTACACACGGGCAACAACCGAGGCTTCTTCAAGGGCACGGTCGTCGAGCAAGCGGTGGCCGATGAGCTTGGACTGCAGGCGCCGTTGCCGTAACGAGAGGCTAAGCGGATTGCGTTCAGTCTCCTTCGGGAAAAGGCAGCCAACCGCGCCGGCCGAGAAACCCAAGCAACCAACCCCAGGCGAGAATGGTAGCGGCGAGCAGTGCGACGAGCTGCATCCTGCTCATTGAACTTTCGCACAGCAATCCCACCGGCACAGCCAAAGCTGCGATCGGCCAACTGACGCCGCGAAATGAAGCTCCTCCTTTTTGAACTTTAACCAAGACCTCGAGGAGTTTCTCCTTGGATGGCAAGACGGTTTCCCTGGCGTCAGGCTGCTTACGGTGCACGATCAGTTGCCAGAGGGCCTTGAGAACCGAGCGTCCGATGGTATCGAAGACGATCGCATTGACTCTGGCCACCCACAAGCCGTAGCCAAAGAAGAATACGAGCACGTAAGGTATGTGAAAAACGACTTGTGCCGCGGTGGAGAGATCCGCGGGGATTGCGGCGACCCAACTACCGAGACTCATACTTGCAACAAAAGCAACGATCAAAGCGACGATCTGCGTCCCCTGGCTTTGAGGACGATAGAGGCGGCCGTAAGGGGTTTCCAGTCCACGGGCGGGAAGGTCGTTGTGCACCGATATTCTGTCCATTTCACGTTCCGCCCTTACCTGATACGCGGAATTTTTCCCTGAGTTTCGTTGTTGATAAGCGGAGATTATACGACACAATCGCTAAGCGCGTAAATTAAAAGCGGCACGCAGGCTCAGGTTTGCATTGAAATATTGCGGTTGGTTTCACGCCGCTCAATGGTCTTTGTCAAAAACTCAGCCTCGGTGATGACGCCCTTTCCATGACCGGCCCTCCGGAGCATCGGTTGGGGCCAGATTTGCAACCATGCCCGCTTTCGTGGCGCCAAGGGGAAACAATCACACCAGCGCCCCCTGTTGTCTTCGATGCTCTTTTTTACTCGCGCCGGCAGCGCCTCCTCGACGTTGCGCAGGTCGTAGGTCATTTGCAGGTTCATCCAGAATAAGCTGATGCGATCCGCAGTCTGTGAAGTTGCACGGTCCGGCAGGTCAAAGATACAGCTCCTCCGCTCCGCTTCTTGCCCGATCCATACATGACTCGAGGCCCTAACCCGGTGCTTGGAAATCGCCCCGCAAAATAGCAAGATGGTTGTGGGCGAGTTTTGAGAAGATGCGTAAATTTGCCGCGGAGGCAACGGCTTGATGACCCCGATGCTGAATATGTACGACGAGATTCGCGCGAATTTGCATTTCAATAAATTCGTGGTGGGGGAGCTGCTTTTCGTGGAGTACAAGTGCCCGATCGAGGAAGAAGCCGCCGGCGTGTGGACGCCGATGGATTATTTTGTTCATGTGCTCAGCGGCAGAAAAACCTGGCGCACTACCGACGGGACCTGGATTGCAGAAAAGGGCCAGACCTTGTTTTTCAAGAAAGGCGCCGCCGTCGTCTACCAGGATTTCCAGGACGATTTCTGCGTTTTGGTCTTTTTCGTATCGGATAATTTTATCCGCGATGTCGTCAGGGATGTTTCCGGGCAGTTGAGCGGCCGGCACGACCGCGACGCGCTCCACAAAACCGCGATATTAGTCAACGGCGACGTGACCTTGGCGGCTTATTTTCAATCCATGCTGGCCTATTTCACAGGGACGGCAAAGCCCGCGGAAACGTTGTTGACCCTCAAACTCAAGGAATTGATCGTGAGCATATTGTTGGGAGGCAACAATCCCGGTCTCGCGGCCTATTTTCAATCGCTCCTCAAAAGCGATGCGCCTTCGTTGTCGCAGATCATGGAGGCAAATTTTTGTTACAACCTGGCGCTGGAAGATTTCGCGAAATTATCCCATCGCAGTCTGTCAGCCTTCAAACGCGACTTCCGCAAGCACTACAATCAGTCGCCCGGCAAGTGGCTGTTGCAAAAGCGACTGGAATATTCAGCCGTGCTGCTAAAAAATCCCGCGCTGAACGTTTCGCAGGTCGCCTTGGATTGCGGCTTCGAGGACCTCTCGCATTTCAGCCGGGCGTTCAAGGAAAAATTCGGCACATCCCCGGCGAATTACCGTAAGGAAGCTTAGGACAGCGCAAATGTTTGTTTCGAGTTCCGCGTCTCGTGTTTCGAGTTAACCCGAGACCCGGAAACAGCGTAAGCGCATCGGGTCCGTGTCAGCAGACCGCTGAAATAAGCCTCTTGCAGGCTGCTCAAAAAGATCCAGAGGCGAGGCAACGAAGCATATGGGCTTTTTCAGCAGGCTGCCTGCTAGAAAGAGCCGCTCAGTCAAAGATCTGGCCTCCCAAACAAAGCACGGTTCTGTGCCCCGCTGTATATTCGGCCTCAGAACATTCCATTAAGGAGGTCGATTATGAATCCTTCGAACGTATCCCACTGGATCGAGGTCGCTCGCAGTCTCGGCGAGGAATTCGCCGGCCGGGCTGAGGCCCATGATGAGGGCGACACATTTGTCAGCCGTAACTACACGGAACTGAAAGAGCGCCGCGTGTTCTCGGCCGCGATCCCGGAAGAACTGGGCGGCGGCGGAGCCTCGCACCGCGAGGTCTCGGACATGCTGCGCACACTCGCTCAATACTGCGGCTCCACGGCGCTGGCGCTCTCGATGCATCAGCATCTCATCGCCGCTACGGTTTGGAAGTACCGGCGCGGCCAGGGCGGCGAGGCCATGCTGAAGAAGGTCGCCGAAAACCAGCTCGTGCTCGTCAGTACGGGCGCCGGCGATTGGCTGGAGTCCAATGGCTCGACGACCAAAACCGCCGGCGGCTATCTGGTCAGCGCCCACAAACACTTCGCCAGTCAGTCCGCGGTCGGCGACGTGCTGGTGACAAGTTCGCCGTACCTGGACCCGGAGCGCGGATGGGAGGTGCTGCATTTTGCGGTGCCGATGAATGCGGCAGGAGTCACCGTATTGAAAGACTGGCGCGCGCTGGGTATGAGAGGCACCGCCTCTCATACCGTCAAACTGGAAAACGTCTTCATACCCGATGCTGCCATCGTTTTGCGGCGGGCGCGGGGCGCTTATCACCCGGTTTGGAATGTCGTCTTAACCGTGGCGGTGCCGCTGATCATGTCGGTCTACGTGGGTATCGCGGAGAAGGCGGCGCAGTTGTCTATCGGCCACATCCGGCGGAAAAAGAGCGCCAAGCCGCATGCGCCCTATTTGATCGGTGAAATGAACAACGATCTCGTGGCCGCTGAGATTCAGCTGAACGACATGCTGCGAATCGCCAACAATTACGATTTCGAACCCATCGACCAGAACGGCCATAACATTCTGACGCGAAAAACCAACGTCGCTAACGCCGCCATCCGCGTTGTCACCAAGGCGATGGAAATCGTCGGCGGTGAGGGTTTTTATCGCGGTTTCGGCTTGGAGCGGCTCTTCCGCGACGTTCAGGCCGCGCGGTATCATCCGCTGCCGGAAAGCGATCAGGTGAAGTTTTCGGGCGAGTATCTATTGCGGGACTGACGCAGCGCGCCGGGCCGCAGGTCGGCCTGACCGCTGCCGCTCCGGCTCAGCGACCAGAGGCGAGGCGCTCAACCATAGTGGAGCGTTGGAATAATGGAATATTGGAGCATTGGGTCTTAAACCATCACTCCACCACTCCGTCACTCCATAACTCCGGTCCACGTGAGGCGATCGAGCGCACCCTTCGACAATACTCAGGGCGATCGGCATATGGATCTTTTAGCGGCTTGCTAGGCGCCTGATTGTAGACTGCCGTAGAGGCGCTCGGGGGCAACTAGAACCAGGCTTCGCTCTTCATCCCGCATTTGCCGGGCAAATTCCTCGTCTGTCCCCTTGGGGGCTCGGCCCATGGCCGCGTAGAGGTCCTTCAGACGCTTGATGTGCGCTTTCGTGTCCTGCCAAGGCTCGATGGACGCAGGGCCTTCGACCGTGACGTAGCGCCGGGTATCGAGCTTGATGACGGTGACAGTCGCTCGACCGGTCCGTTGGATGTTCTTAACCTTGACGGTGTGAGACCGCGACGCGAAGCCGAGCTTACCATCCAGCACAGCCGTCGAGACGACGGTCGACTGCGCCCGGCCCTTCGGCGTGACGGAAATCGCGACACCGGTGTGATTCTCCTGCAACAGGGGGAGTGCTTCTTTCCATTCCATCTAATCGTTCCTCCGAACGTTGAAGTGTTGTCGGCTCAAGCGCGATGAACTCGGCACCTATAACGCTGCTCACGGCGATGAGTCAAGCCGGAATTGTGACGCGGATCCTGTCACGACATCGCACGCTTTACGACATCTTTTCACCCTAAGACTGGTGAGACATTAAAAGCTGGGTTTATGCCTCAACAATTCGCATCTTTTGAGCTATAAAAAGATTATTTATGCCTCACAAATATGGAAACTCTGAGGCATAAGATCTAGTTTTATTAATCAAAAACTGGCACTATATGAGTTATAAGGGAGTGTTTTATAACTCATGGACGCTGAAAACAGATGGAACTGGCAACAGGACGATTGGCCCCGGTTCCGCTTTGACAAGTCGGCCCTCGAGGAAAGGGAGGCGAAGTTTCTGCTTCACGGGGGCCTTCTACTGGGCGCGCTCCTACATATCCGCGACAACGACAAAAGCGCGCTGACCGTTGACCTGATCAGCAACGAGGCTCTCAAGACTTCCGAGATTGAAGGCGAGTATCTCAACCGCGAGAGCGTGCAATCGTCCATACGGCGCAATTTCGGGCTCGATACCGAGGCGCGCAGAATTCCGCCCGCCGAGCAGGGCATTGC
>JBOHVR010000400.1:0-7313 GCA_050735755.1 Binatia bacterium | reverse complement strand
ATTATATGTATACGAAATTTTAAACCACCTTTTTCTGGCCCGAGCTATATCGTCAAACCGGCGAGCCGTCAAGCGCGCGAGCGATCGTAAATAATGGTGGTGGGAAAGCGAGAAATCTCCGGAGATTGATCGCTTCTCAGGTGGTTCGACACATTAAGGAAACATCACTATAAGCTAAAAGCCAACTTGACCCTTTTGGGCTCTATGGCATCCTTGATCGAGTCAATCAGGCGGTTTCCGGCCGGCAAGGGTGTAAAAACCTGAAACCGTGTCTTTCATGACCTTGCAGGGCCACGCCGCCTTTTCTGAATCGATGCCACCTCCTTCGGAGTACATGGAGGCAACAGCCGCTGGCCACGTTCCGCGCAGCGCAATCTAAGCCGTCAGCAGCTTGGCAATCTGGCGCGTGTCGTCGAGCTTTTCCAGCTCGAGAAGCGTGTCGCGGAGTTTCTCAACTCTCGGGCGCGAGAGGACGCGCGACGCCAAGAGATCGAATTTTTGCAGGACCTCGTCTTTCGTCATCGGGTGCTTGTCGCTTCCCTTGGCGTAAAGAACTTTCTCGCTAAAGCTCTGGCCGTTTCGCATTTGTACTTCCAGTTCGACTCCGTGGCGTCCCTCGTCGCCTAGGACCTCGAACTGCGGGTCTTCGACTACTTCAATCTTTTTCGTCGTTGCCAAAACATCGGGCCGGCGAATCGATTTTTCCGTGACTTGATCAACGAAGAAATCCCTGTCGTGCAGCAGCACGGCGACGCAAAAAGGCAGATTCATTTGCGCCGTGGTCAGGCTCTTGGGCTCGTAGGGCCAACCCACATGGAGCCTGGTGGCGCGGGTGGTCCGAATGCGCAGCTTTTCGACATTTTCCGCATTAACCTCGGGATGGTCGCGGAGAATTTTTTTGAGCGCATCGATGGATGTGTGATTACTGCCGCAGCAGGGATAGGGCTTGAAACCAACGTTCAGCGTCTCGAACCGCTCTCCCAATTGGTCGGTGAGGTGCGACAGGTTCGGCTTATCGATGAAGGTCGAGCAAAAACCGCCGTACGGCGCTTCCAGAACGTCTTCGATTCCGGTAAAGGCTTTCTGCGCGAGCAGCGCGCCATAAACTCCGGCCTGGGCGGAACGCCCCGCGTGCATCCGTTTCACCATCGAGGCATGCTGTGCAGCCATCAGTCCCGCCGCTTGCGTCCCCGCAATTCCCAACGCGTGAACGGTTTTTTCCGGATTCAATCGCAGCATCTTGGCAGCGGCCGCTCCCGCCGCAAACGTACCTGAAGTTGCGCTCGGGTGAAAGCCGCGGCGAAGCTGCGCGGCACCGCCGGTCATGCCGACGCGGCAGCCGACTTCGTAGCCGACCGCAACCGCAGTGAGATAGCGTTTGCCGTCAACACCGCCGGCGCCGCGCACCAGTGCGTCTGCCGCCGGGATTGCTTCCGAGCCGGGATGAATGACGCCAACACGGTGGAGATCGTCCATCTCGAAACTGTGTATCAACGTGCCGTTGGCCAGCGGTGCGCTGGTGCTGGGAACTTCGCTGCCGTCGCCCCAGATGAGCGCGCCCTTTCCTTTGCCCAATTCCTTAGTGAAAGAAACGATGATCTCGCCCCAGGGCAAGGTCGAACCGAACAGGGCGCAGCCCAGTGCATCGATCAGGCAAAATTTGATCTTGGAAACCACCTCGCTCGGCAACTCCTTGTACGAAAAGCCGGCAATGTATTCGGCCAACGCCCGCGTCGGCGAACCGTTGGCACTCGATTCTCGCGTCTGTGGCTTTACCATAACTCTCCTTGACGCGTCTGAGCGTCCGTGGCTTGTATCAGGACGGTGAGAAAAGTCGCACGCGCGACTCTGTGTGATGCGGCCTGCGCGCGAGCAGGTTTGCGCCTTCATCTGTCCCGGTTGTTAACAGAAAACTAATAAAGGAATCCTGTATTCTTGCAGGAGGAATTGAGTGGCCTCAACCCTCGCGCGGGAATCGACAGCGGCTGCCGGTGTCCGGCCTTGTTCATCACAACTTAGCCGCCGCCTCTTTCTCCTCCTCCGTAGCCTCGCGCCCCGGCCTCGGTCCGCGGGCTTTTTGCGCCTCGGTGTACGCAGCGAAGTTCACACGGTGGACATCCTTGACCGAAGGGTCTCGGCTGGTGATGTGGTAAACCTCCAGGGGCTCTTCCTCTTTGTTATCGAACCAGTAAGGAACTCCTTTGGGTATGGCGACACCTTCGCCGGGCCCAAGCTCGGCGACCAGGATATCGTTCATGCCGTAAAATCTCGCCCTTCCCCTCAGCACAATCCAGATCGACTCTACGTCAGGATGCGCGTGGAGATTGTTCTCGCCGCCGTTCTTGTTGACTCTCATGAGGCCAACGGAGAGGTTTCCGGCACGCAAACGGAACGGGCTGCTCCACTTGCCTCTGCTCGGGTCTGACGACACGTCTATCTGTTGCTGCCGTGCCACTGTGATACCTGCTATCTTGTTCGGCTGTGCCATTTCCTTTACACCTCCTTTTAATTACCATGCTATCGGTGCTGCACTCCGAGCGGGAGTCCAAAGGCTCTGGCGAGTGTAGCTACAACCTACCGTCGGAACGGTGATGAACACACTGATAATGCCGGCTGCTTCTGGCGACCCTTGAACACATCCTTTCCGCCCCGTCTTACGTAGGTCTCGACTTTTCGCGAGACCGCTTCTTGCATAACTAAAAGTCGCTCTAGCCAATTGGCTACGACCTGTCAACTGGTTTGGGTGCGATGCCAAATTGTGTTTGATTTGGTTTCGTCGCCCTACGTAGCTACCGTAGGTTTCGTGCGACCGACATCGTCAGTGCGGGGACGGCTTGGCATGGGGAGGGTAGCAATAGAAGTATCAGAAAGGTCGAAAGCCTTGAAGGGCAAACCAGCTATCCTCATGATCAACTGTTCTTCAATAGTAACTCGTCGGTTGCTAACGTTCCCGCCGGGATAGCGAGACGACCCACTGGGGCTGTGTCACGCTCCCATGCCCTTGCGCGGACCGTCATCTTCGATCCGCAGATCGACGGCGTCGGGGCTGTAGCGCAGCAGCGCGGCGGCCGCCTCAAATTTCGCCAGGTCTTCGACTCCGCAGAGCGCTGCGATTGTAGAAAGCGCAATCAAATCGGCCAGATTATGCCCGTAGAGCCGGCTTGGCTGTCGTTGCACCTCAATCTCCGTTGGAACACCGGCGGCACGCAGCATTTCGACGATCGCACCGCCGCCCTCAGCGGGCATTCCTAGCAGGCGGCGACGCTCAGCGATGACTGAAAGGTGGCGTGCATTATCGCCGGTGTCACCGCCCCGTTCAATGAAACTGTTTAGGGCAAGGCCCGTATAGCCGACGGTTTCATCGGTGACAACGAGAAACAACGCTCCGCCGGGCCTCAAAAAGCGGACCATCCGTGTCACGCTGGCGGAAAGATCGTCCACGAAATAGATCATGTGAAGCGCGAGTGCGAGATCGATGCTCCCATCTTGCGGCAGCGATTCCCCAGAGCGTGCTGCTGCGGAGTCGATATCAGCAAATCCCGCCTCCAGCGCTATCCCTGACCGCAAATGAGCCCGTGTCTCAAGGAACTCGATGTAGTCTGCCAAGTAGTGGGGATTAGGCTCCTCGATCGAGACGCGCGTGCCCTGCGGTACTGAAGCTGCCACCAAGGCGAACGTTTGGCCATCACCTGCTCCGAAATCGAAAATGTGACCGTCACTGGGAACGCACGCCTCGATCGTTCGGCGCAGCTCCGGGACGAACATGTCGCGCTGGTCAGTGCCCAACATGAGCACACGCGCAAGTGGATCCGGTTTCAGTAGCCTGGAGAAGCGTTACGATACTGCCGGTGCGAGTCTAGCCCCTCGAACTCGTTGCGCACAAGCTCGAGAGCTTCGTCAAACTGACCTGCAAGGTCCCGGGCTCTGCTCCGGTCGATTTGAATCGGCATGAGTGCCCTGAATTGTTTCGAAATAAGTCGATGCTCTCTAACAACTAGTCGCGAAAAAAACAAGTCTAGTTACATGATCGCGCGAGCTTTGCAACTGTTGTGCTGGGCGCGAGAGATATTCGGAGGTGCGATTGCGCTGGCCGTAAGGCGTGCCGCAGCGTCAGGGCCAGACGGGCTTAGACCAGGGCGTCCGCCTCTCACTTCATGCTTCCGTTTTGTCTGGTTGAAAAATGGCCTGTCAAAGGTCGCAATCCGGCAGCGCGCGAATAGCAGTCGCTCTGCGATTGGGGTCTCGCTCCGCGATCCGGGTCTGGCATAACATTCTTTACAATCTTCACCGATCTTGGGACTCTTCGCCATAGACTGCGCCGGCGCCACTCCTGCGCTCGCGAGAGAGGAAAAGGGGAGGCGAACCTATTTGACGGATTTACGAACCCAATTTACGTTTTCGGACTTGCGAAGGGCGTTTGGCTCGACGACGCCGGGAGACAAACTTCCAGAATTCATCGTGTGACACGCCTTTGCCTGCTTTGATGCTTCTTCGTGATTTAGCCCCCTGTAGGAGCGGACGTAGAGATCGTCGCCGTGACGAACGACCCAGATCGTCACCCGATTCTGCAGCGTCCCGTCGCGCCGTACCGACGCGATTTGCAGTTCTTCTGCTGCTGCGATCTTCTCGAGCTCGTCGCACGTTCATGCGGTCATCTGCGTTCCTCCTTCTGTGCTGCGGTGAATGCGCTTGAACTAGGCAAGCAGGCCGGTATCGATCGGATGGCATTCGACATCGAGCTGAGTTTTCCCTGAAACCAACGACAGTGCAGAACTCGGAATATTTTCCCGCGAAGGCGCAAAGGCGCAAAGCAAAAGGCGAGCCCGTTAGATTAAATCCTGGCTTCTCGCAGTTACGTAAAACTGTTTCCTGGCGATCAATTCAGCTCCTAAGCCGAAAAGGATCACCAGAGGGACCACGAGCCATCCGATGAAAGGAATGATGGCGAGAATATAGTAGACGAACAGTCCCATCACGAAGGCCGAGGCGCGGCTCGAGGCCGGCCGCAAACGGGCGAGGATCGATTCACCGATTCGGCCGATGGTATAGATTCGCGACCAGTAGAGCAGTATGAAAAACGCGGCCAGAAGAATCAGGCCAATCGGTATCGCCAGCACGGTTGCGAACAGGAGGGCGCACACGACCGGCAGCACGACTGCCGCGACGAATCCTATTCCCAGCGATGCCCATGGCTTCTCCCTGAGAGTGGCAATGACGGATTGATGATATCGCGGAAGAAAACGGGCCGAGAGAAGCCCCAGGATCAAGGTGCAGACAAAATTGATCGACACGAATACGAGCCAGGCGAAGAACGCGGCCGGAAAAAACCGCGGCCTTTCAGGCGGGACGTTTCGGACGATTTTCCCGTTGATACGCGCCCCTTCGCTCACGGAGGCTTCCTGACCGCTCCAGTAGCTCACGTTGCCACCGATCTCGGCTCTCGAAGTGATGCGAAGTGTCCCTACAGCCGCTTCGACGTCTCCGGCGATCCGATTCGCTATGATGAGCGTTCCCGCCGCTACCTTTGCCGCGCTGCCTACAGCTGCCGCCAAGTCGACGCTGCCGCCAGCGGCGACGACACCGCCGCGGACTACTGCCGATGAGGCGATCTCCACGTTGCCTCCGGCAACGGTCAAGTTTCTGCCGACGTTGCCTCCAATCGTTACCTGGCCGCCGGCAGCCCGCACATCCTGAGAAACAGTTCCTGATAGATTGACTCTGCCGCCGGCGACTAGAACATCGCCGTTGACATGACCGTCGATGATAACTTGACCGCCCGAGGCATAAAGATCGCCGTTTATGGTCCCGGAGATCTCCACCGTTTCGCCGAAGGCGAAGTAGTCACCGTCGATGACCTGCGAGGCAGACACCGTTGCGTGGCTGCCCGATCCTCTCTGGCGGGCGCGCTCCGGCGCCGCGGCGGTCGAGACGAAAAAAATTACCGCGGCGACACTCGCGGCGGTGATGATTCGCTGGTTCAACCAATCTCCTTCCCATTTCTAGGCTAGGCTAGCAAACAGCGATCCGTGCGGGAAGACGTTCGCCGTCGTGAAAAGAAATTTCTCCAGGCCGCTGTTTTGGACCGAAGGCAAGCTGACGATATCTCGCGCAAAGCTCGTCAAGAGCGCAAAGAAAACGGTCCGGGTCGGGAGGCAGCGCTATCGGCGCGAAAGAGTTTCTTTCGCGCGAAGCTCCGGTGCTTGCTCCCCATGCGCAGCGTCCCTGCCCGGCAGCAGGGCCAAGCCGAGGGTGGAGGCGTGGGCGAACGGCTAGCGCTTTTAAATAGAGTTAGCGCGACCGATCTTTCGTTCCTCGTCAGGCCTTCTGCCTCGGTGGGTAATCCGGAATAATTCGTCCAAACTGAAACAACAGGACCGCGCTCTAATGTTGAGAACGTGATGTGACCAGAAAGATTCAAAATGTCAAAACTTAAAGATTTGACTCTGAAGATGCGATGATGGCCGGACTTAGTACTCCGCGTGGGATCTGAAAAGCCCGCCCGGCCTGCTCATTTAAACCGAGCCGGTGGTCGGTTAGAGAATTTCGTTTAGCATGTAGAAAGCGTTGTCTTTCAGTTTGTGCCACAGCCCGCGCTTGCGCCACGCCTCAAGCTCAATTTCCTCGCAATGGGATGCGTACTTCTCGAAGACTGCATCGAGCCTCTGTGCGGTTGCTGGGTCCCGGATGCCGAGCGTAATTTCATCGTTGGTCTCGAAAGACCGGTCGTCGAAGTTGCTTGAACCGACTGCACTCCACACACCGTCAATGGTCATCACTTTCTGGTGCAGCAGGGTGTGCGGATACTCGAACAGACGCACGCCGCAGCGCATAAGCTTTTCGAAGTTGCGGTGCCCGGCGTGTTGCACCACGGGATTATCGGACCCCCCAGCCGAAGGCATCATCACGCGCACATCGACGCCGCGGGAAACCGCTTCTCCGAACGCGTCGATCGCTTCAGGTTCGGGAATGAAATAAGGATTCTGAATCCAGATTCGCTTGCCGGCGAGGCATATAGCCGTGTGGTGGAGAATCTTCACGGCAGGCGCCGAGCCTTCCGGCTTTGCGTACGCCGCATGGATCAACACGTCGCCTGCAGGTTCCAGGGTCGGAAACACATCGTCGCCGAGGAACAACTCCCCCGATTCCCCAGCCCAGTTCTCGCTGAACGCGGACTGCACGCTGTTTACGATGGGGCCGCATAACCTAAGGCTGATGTCGCCGAAGTGTTCGCTGTCTTGGGCGTCGCCCAGCCAACTGTCTACGATGCAATGACCACCCACGAATGCTTCGCGCCCGTCGATGACGACGAGCTT
>JBOHVR010000399.1:0-23876 GCA_050735755.1 Binatia bacterium | reverse complement strand
CGGGAACACCGGGATGCTTGCACAACTGTGGTTCAGTTTGGTTAAGATCCGTCACTTCGTTCAGGATGACAAATCCTTTAAGTGTCATTCCGAGCGGCAGCGAGGAGTCTTTTTGATCCTAGAATAGGCTGCGCCTCTAAGTGAACCCCTACCCGTAATGACAGCAGGTTGACGAAGCCAGGGCGGTAAGCTATGGATTTTAATCCGTGCCGGAGTGGTGGAACTGGTAGACGCGCTGGACTCAAAATCCAGTAGGGGTAACCCTGTGGGGGTTCGATTCCCCCCTCCGGCACCACCTAAAATCAGGGGCTTTCTTAACTACGTCTAAATTCTTAGCTATTGGCGATTGTCTGCTTTTTTCCCCGTTCTCGCGTTGACTGTCTTTTTTGAAGGTATTGGAAGCGATCATGGCGGCAGTTTCGTGCTGCTCCCCAGGGCTCGCCTATGAACGAGCGCCAGCTAAAGGCCTTGCCTAAGGCCAAACCCCGCTTCATTGAGCCGATGTATGCAAAACCGGTCCAAGCCCTACCGGAGAGCAACGAATGGATGTATGAGATCAAGCTCGATGGATACCGCTGCCTGGCGGCCAGAAATGGAAATGGAATCACGCTGTGGTCTCGCAGAGGAACGCTCTTGGCAAAGCAATTTCCGACCGTCGCCCGAGCGTGTGAGCGGCTCGAGCCCGACACCCTGATCGATGGCGAGGTTGTCGGCCGTGATGAAACGGGCCGCATTTCGTTCAGCGCGCTCCAGCACTATCGCGCGGCCGTGCATAGCGTCCAGTATTACGCGTTTGACCTGCTTATTTATCGCGGCAGAAGCCTCCTTAACGTCCCGCTGCAGGTGCGGCGCGAGTTGCTCGGCGCGGCGCTTCGCCCTGCGCTCAGTACTGATCAAATCCGTTTATCGGAAACTTTTTCCGCCGCGGCCCGCGATTTGATACGAGCGGGCACAGAGCTGGGACTCGAAGGCATCGTAGCGAAGCAGACCGGTTCTCTCTACGAGTCCGGCAAACGCACCGGAGCATGGGTCAAATACAAAATTAACCGCTCCCAAGAATTCGTCATCGGCGGATATACGACGGGCAACCCTTTCGACGGGCTGATCGTCGGTTACTACCAAAACGACAAGCTTCTCTTTGCCGCCAAGGTCAGAAACGGATTCGTGGCTCGCGTCCGGCATGAGGTCGCGCCGAGGCTCAAAAATCTGGCGACCGATTCTTGTCCGTTTGCGAATCTGCCCGAGAAAAAGCGGACGCCATGGGCGCTCACGGCCGAAGAGATGAAAAAATGCCGCTGGCTCAGGCCAGAACTCGTGGCTCAAGTCGAATTTACCGAATGGACGCCGGATAACCACTTGCGGCAGGCGGCTTTCGTGGGATTGAGATTCGATAAAGACCCTCGTGAGGTCTTCAAGGAAGAATGAATGGCAGCTTGCTTAGCCCGTGAGGAAGGATGCTACGAGTTCCCACGGCGTTTGTAAACTGCTGGGGCTTGAAATCGCTGCAGGTCTTCGGCTAGCTTAGGCGCCAGTCACTTTGAGCATCCCCACATGAAACGCCGCGCTATCTGGTTGCTTGTCCTGCTGTTCCTGGGATGCGCCAAGGTTCTTCCTATCTATAAAATCCCGGATCTCAGTCTGGGAGAGCCCTCATTCTTTCCTACCATTGAAGCCCACACGGGCGCGCCGATCGTGGGCGGCAATCGTGTTGATATTCTGCTTAACGGTGACGAAACGTTTCCCGCAATGCTGGAGGAGATAAGAAAAGCTCAAGCCAGTATAACCTTCGCCCAGTACCTCTATGAGGACGGACCGATAGCGTATGCGCTTGCCGAAGCCTTCGCCGAACGCTGCCGCGCAGGGGTTGCTGGTCATATTTTGCTCGACAGCCACGGTTCCGGCAAAGCACCGGCTGAAATCCCCGAATTGATGCTACAAGCCGGGTGTTACGTGGAGTATTTTCGCCGGGTCGAGGTCCCGCAAGTGATCTTCCCGTGGAAGTTGCTTCGCTACAACTACCGCAACCACCGCCGCATTCTGGTCATTGATGGACGGACCGGATTCACGGGAGGCTACGGAATAAGCGCTGCATGGGCCGGAGACGGGCGTACTTCGGACCACTGGCGTGAGACCAACGTAAGAATGGAAGGACCTGTGGTTCAGCACCTGCAAGGCGGGTTTGTCGACAGCTGGCTCGAAACTACCGGGATTGTCTTGGGTGGAGACGCCTATTTTCCTCCCCTGGAGCCGCGCGGCAAAGTCGCCGCGCAGATTGTTAAAAGCTCGCCCGTAGGCGGAAGCTTTCAAAACTACATGCTGTTTCTGCTTTCAATTACCTCAGCGAGGAAATCGATCCTGATCACCAACCCCTATTTTCTTCCCGATGATCGAATCATAGAAGCTCTGATAGAAGCTGTTGAGCGGGGGGTCCAGGTGATCGTCTTGGTGCCCGCTAAGATCGATCATCCGATCACCTATCGCGCCAGCCGGAGTAACTACGGCCGCCTCCTGCTGGGTAACATTCAGATTTACGAATACTTGCCCGCCCTACTGCACGCGAAAACCATGGTCGTGGATGACGTTTGGGCCACGATCGGAAGCACGAATATCGACAATCGTTCTTTTGCCCTGAACGAGGAGTTGAACATTACGGTCTACAATCGCGCCCTGGCGCAACGTCTTGAGCAGATTTTCTACGCGGATCTCAAGCACTCCAGAAAAGTATCCTACGAGCAATGGCGGTCGCGCGGCCTGAAAGAAAAATTGTTCGAGCTGTTCGCCTTTCCGATCAAAGAACAACTGTAGGGGTTTATCCCGTTTTCTTGTCGGCGCTCAAATCCGTAGTTCGCCGCTTCGTCTGAAAGTGCCGCGGAATCCATAGGCACGCGAGCATCAATAACACGGCGACGCCGAGAAACAGCAAACTTGCCAGCCCCGGCGCGCGCAGCGCATATTCGAGTTGGTGCGTAAATAGTACTAAGGCGACGAGCCCCGGCACTCGGCCGACCAGACTGCCAAGAAAAAAATCGCGGAATCGAATACGGGAAGCGCCGATAAAGAGATTGACGAGCGTAAACGGGGCGACGGGCAAAAGGCGCATAATTAGAACCGTGAGGAAACCGTGACGCCGCGCCTCCAGCTCCAGACGCCTGAACCGAGGGCCCGCCATATCCCAAAGGAGATCCTGGCCCAGACCGCGGCCGATGCCGTACCCCAGCACCGCGCTCAACAGCCACCCCATTAGAGAATAGGCGCCGCCGACTGCAGCGCCGAAGGTAAAGACCGTAACCAGGCTCAAAAGAGTCACGGGGAAGAAAACGAGAGCGCCCGCCAAATACGCGCCCACAATAAGATACGGTGCGGCCGCGCTCTCTCTCACAGACTGCTGCCACCGTGCAACGGTCTCAAAATCGACCCAGGTGCGAAGCGGAGTGAAGTGCCAAGCGGCAGGAAGCGCGACAAGCACTAGGAGAACCAGCCACCGGTTTATTAGCCTCTTATTGCCCCGTGACGGCGCCTTTATCATAAATTTTCGCCGGTACCGTGTAAAACCACGGCCTCCAAAGCCCGACTATAAAATAAGACGCAATCTTTATGACAAGCGTCCTCTCGGGCTCGCAACACGTCGGAACCTAATCGGTCACGTCGTTACGTAGAGTCTTAGGCCGCCTCCGGGCCGAAGAGGAATTTATTGCCGGGAGGCTGGAGCGGCTGCGGGCGCGAAGACGACACGGTGTCTCAGAAAGAAGACTCGGACCGGTGCGCGTTTTTCTCGGGAGAGTCACTCACTGGTAGGGCATCAGTTTCGACCATGGCTGGAAAGACTGAATTGTCAGAAGAATTTGTTTCAGCGGGGTTGGTTTCCGCACATAGGTGGTGTTGATGATCCGGCACACTTGCCCAAGTTTGTCTGAGTCGAAAAAGGTGCATAGGAGCCGGCCTTTTTCCGGCCAAACCCGATGATGGTACGCGAGCACGTCAACGAGCGTGATATTTTCCGGGAAGTTCAGGTCGGCCATTACGATGTCAAACGAATTTCTCTGAATCAGGTCGATCGCGGCGCCCGGAGGAGCTTCCTGCACGAAGAATTGGTTGCGCCGCAAATATGCCGCGGTAAAGTTACGGAGAGGAAGCTGGTCATTGAGAAACAGGATAGTACGCATCTTGGGTCGTCGCGAAAACATTCAATTCCAAATGACTTCGCCGTCGGCAATGACAATTTTTTCGGGATCAACTAGTGCATTTATGCCATTATCCCAATAGACACAGACAAACGTCCCCGCTGACGCCTCGACCTCGCAGATGATCGTTCCTTCGGTGCTCCCGCTAACCATCCCTTCAAAACAGTGAAAGTTGTTCAGCGCTCGACACCGTACCCCTTTCAGGGTCGAATCTAATCTCCAGTCGGTCATTCTGATTTCCGCCTAGCGAATTGTAGCAAGTTTCGTTCCACGATTAATTTCCAGATTCGTTCTCGGGTTCGTATCGAATAAGGAACAGACGTTCTTCGCGACTCCACATTTGAGCTATACTCACCGGTTCCGGCATTATGTTTTCCGCCGCGAGCGGTATCCGCCCCCTGGTGTTATGTGTCATGCCGCTGCCGGCCAAAATGAGAACTGCAATGAAAGCTATTACGAGGATTATGAAAAGGAATCGAGCAATCGCTCTCACTGTCGAGGTTCTGCCGGTTTCGTATAGAATGCCGATCGAGATCAGCGCAAGCAAAAAATAGAGATACTCCACCATTTTCACCAATCTCTTACCCAAAGAATCGATGGCGGCGACCTCGTAACCTTGGAAGACTGAAGGCAGTGGACACCGGTCGCGAACCCTTACAACTGGGACGCCGATTACGGAAACAAGGTCTGGCAAATTATATGCCTTTGCGTCCACGACAGAGCACGTAGAGGAATATATGCGACACCGCGATCACCCATTGGTTGGACGGTGGGACTGGTACATCCCCCAAGCGTCCCAACTACAGGACGTTAGGAAACCGTTTTGTCCCAGTTTAGGGTACTGTTTACGTTGTGCAGCATTTTTTTTGCTGGAATAAAACTTGCGAATCTTTCCCTGTTGCTCCACGAAATCTCACGCTCGGCTGGAATCGGGAGAAATAATCAAAAAGGGGGACTGACCGATGTTTGTCGAAAACTACCGCGAGGAAAACGCCGAAGTTTTTGCCGCAGGCGAAGCCAGGGCAATTCCCTATCCAAGGATAAGCGAGGACGACTGGCGCGTCTGGCGCATGTTCTTGCCCCACAAATCAGAACAGTTTGAAAAAGGGGCTCTCTTGAGCATCAATGCCGACACCCTGGAGTTATCTTACGGCATACCTTATGGCGTAGCTGGCGAGATGCAAAGAGCAGCGGAGCACTTCGACAAGGTCGAAGTGTGGCGCAAACGAGCGGTCAATAAGGACCCGATTGCTGTCGGCCTGTGCGGAAGCGATCGGTATCTCGTTGCCCGGTGGGGGTGGGAAAAGCTCATCCCTTTTGAGGAAATCAAAAAGAGCATTCCAATGATTCTGGCATTCAAATACGGCACGAGCGCTGTAGGGGCGCTCGCGTCCTTCGCTGCCATATGGTTTATTGCGTGGGGACTTCTGGCGTAATCAGCTCCCCTAAGAAGTAGTTACAACGGCGCGGACCCGTCTCTGTTCGGTCTGATTGGGCGGCGCTGTCATGGGAAACCCGACCGCGACCGTTTTTGCGAGTCATATTGCGCTCAAAAGGCAGACAGGGGAGTTTTGCCGTTATGCATGGGCTTCCGCCCAGTTCTTTCCGGTATGAACTTCCACTAAACCTCCGCGCAATTCGGCAGCCTTGGTCATGCGCTCCTCGATCAAGGCGCGGGCGCAGTCGAGCTTGTCTAAAGGCACCTCGAACACCAGTTCGTCGTGAACCGTTAACAACATCTTCGCGACCGGCTCCTGGATGAGAGCGGCATCCACGTCGATCATTGCCTTCTTGATGATGTCGGCCGCGCTTCCCTGAATTGGCGCGTTCAGCGCCATGCGTTCGCCAACGGCTCGCAGACGGTAGTTCGTGGAGCGCAGCTCAGGTAAGTAGCGGCGCCGCCCGAACATCGTCGTTGTGAACCCTTCGGTTTTTGCCTTTTCAACTTGGCTTTCTAAAAACGCCTTTACTTTGGGAAACTGCGCGTAGTAAGCGTCGATAAACTTGGCCGCCGCATCGATCTCTATCCCGAGCCGTTGCGACACTCCAAACGCCGACATCCCGTAGGCGATCCCATAGGAGAACTGTTTCACATAGTTGCGCATTTCAGGCGTGACGTCCGCCACCGGAACGCCGTAAACTTTGGCCCCGATTGCGGCATGAAAGTCATGACCTTGCGCAAAAGCCTGAAGAAAAGCTTCGTCCTGTGACAGATGGGCGAGAACGCGCAGCTCGATCTGCGAATAATCGGCAGAAAGCAACACGTGGCCCGGCGGAGCAACAAATGCGCGCCGGATTTGACGGCCCAGCTCGCCGCGAATCGGAATGTTTTGCAGGTTGGGCGCGGTCGAAGCAATGCGTCCGGTGACCGCCTTGGTTTGCTCGTACGTCGTATGGATGCGACCGGTGCCGGGGTCAATTAAGGTAAGAAGCATTTCTGTAAACCCAGTCTTGAGCTTCGCCACTTCCCGGTATTCGAGTAGGGAATCAACGATGGGGTGGACGCCCTTAAGTTTCTCGAGTTCCCCGGCATCGGTGGAATAACCGGTCTTGATCTTGCGTGTCTTCGGCAGGGCCAACTTTTCAAATAGAATCCGCTGCAACTGCGGCTGGGAATTGACATTGAATTCCTCTCCCGCTTGTTGGTGCAGATTGCGTTCCAAAACCACCGTCTTTTCCCCAAAATCGGCGTCCAACTTTTTTAGATACTCGCGGTCAACGAGAATCCCGCTATGTTCCATACGCGCCAGCACCACGACTAGAGGAAATTCGAGATTCGTGGCGAGCTCCCAGAGTTGGTTATTTTGCAAATGCTTTTCTATCTCTGGGGCAACTGCCCGAACCGCCACGACCTGTCGACCCAATCGCCGCGTGTCCTGCGGCGTGAAGTCGAGACTCGCTTGGCCGCTCTCTGGAGACCCCGTTTTTTCTTCCTCAAGGGAAACTCCAAGGTAGCGGCGGATGGTTTCCTCGAGCGGGTAGCCCGAAGCGGCGCCCGGCTCCAGTAAATAGGCTCCAATCTTGGTATCGCAGCACAGCCCCCGCACCTCGATTCCCGCGCCGAGAGCTGCCCGGTAAAGCGCCTTGGCGTCATGGGCGACCTTCCTTCTCTCCGGGTGACCAAGAAAAGCGGCGAGCCGGCTCATCGCCGAGGAAAATGGCACGACTCGCGCTACGCCGGGTTCAACGCCCAAAGCCAGCCACCGTTCGTCCCAGGCGAGCGCCACCGGAACGCCGCACTGCATCTCTTCGCCGGCAGCCAAATCGCTTAACTCATTCAGCTCAAGGTTGGTCGCCGCGGCTGCCGCCGCATAGAGATTGAGTTCCCGCAGCCGTTCGTACAGAGTGCGAAATTCCAGGGAGGTAAACAGCGCGCGCACTTTTTCCGGATCCCAACGGCTAAGGCGAAGGCTGCCAGGATCCATCTCCAGCGCAACGTTATCAAGTAACCGACCGAGTTCTTTATTCACCCGTACCTGATTGGCATGCTCTTTAAGCGCGGCTCTCAACTTCGGCGTCAGCTCCTCGGCGTGCGCGATGATTTGCTCGATATCGCCGTATTTGTTGACCAGTTGAGCGGCGGTCTTGTCGCCAATTCCTGGCACTCCCGGCAGGTTATCGGAAGTCTCGCCTTTGAGGGCAACGAAGTCGATCCACTGTTCGGGCGTAACGCCATACCGCTCCATCACGGCGGCTTTGTCATAACGCATCACATCGGAAATGCCGCGGCGCGTCATGATCACGGAGACGCCGTCGCAGACGAGCTGAAGGAGGTCGCGATCACCCGTGACAATCACCACCTCATCCCCCTCCGCTCGCGCCTTCCGCGCCAGGGTCGCGAGCAGGTCATCCGCTTCGTATCCTTCGAGCTCGACCATAGGGATGCACAACGTTTCGAGCACCTCGCGAATCAAAGGTAACTGTTGGCGAAAGGCGTCCGGGGTTTCCGCCCGGTTCGCTTTGTATTCCGTATACCGCTCGGTCCGGAACTTGGGCGTCCCCCTGTCGAAGCACACAACGACCCCATGCGGCCGCTCGTCGGCAATGAGCTTGATGAGCATGGCCGTAAAGCCGTAAACCGCGTTCGTGATCTGCCCCGACGAGGTTACCAGCGTATCGGGCAGCGCAAAGAACGCGCGAAACGCGAGCGAATGACCGTCGAGAAGCACGACTTTGTTCGTGGTCATGCCTGCCACTTCTTCGCTCCGGGAGATGGGCTTTTCAGTCCGCTTGCTCTTTTTCCCGTTGCTCACGGTTTCAGTCTACTAAGAGGGGCTATTGTGAAGCAAATGCGGGCGGAAAAAAAACAAGGATCCTCGGTTATTTTATGAAGGCGCGACAACCAGGCTCTGTCGCCGCGCCCGTTTAAAAATCGACATGAATAGGACGGGCTATGGAATTTCCCAGGCTTTTGGCGTAACGTTGTTAGCGACTCAAGCTTTCGCTGTGGCGCTAAGAAAAGTGGACGCGAGGGACAAAGAGACGATGAGCGCAGAAGCTTCCCGCTGCTTTCATGAAGCAAAGAGCAATTTGGCGGCTGTCAATGCTGCTCTTGACGCCGTGAATTCCGCTTCCAGCTTGCCTTATCGGAACCTTCACACCGCGCATGAGCTTGCCATCATGGCCGTCATCGCCGCTAAGGGCGGCTCTCCGCCCGGTCAAAAATATAAGCTGGTCAGCATCTGCGAGAGCATTGGTCTCTGGTCCGTGATGCCTCCCAAGTTTAAAGAGCATTTGATCGCGATTGACTGCTTTGAAGTCGATCCCGCGGAACCAAGCGCTGAATCCACCGCCCGTGTCGCGACCGTCGAGCAGTGGAAGGAACGGCTCCAAGTCGCGCCCAAGTTTTTGTTCTTCATCGAGAACCACGTGGTCTCGAATCCGCAAGTCTTGGGCGGAATCACCGTTGCCTGATCGGCTCCGTTCGTTCGTCAGAGTCTCCCTTTATTTATATAGATGTGTTAAAAATTTTCTCATTCTCGAGCTTAGTCGTGCTGGAGAACGACGCAAGCCTTCGGGTTGAAGCGTAAGTATACCTGGTCACCCTCGGCAAGATCACTTGTGACTGGGAGCTTGGCGCGGAAGGTTTGTTTCCCCACTTGAATCTGACAGTCGACAATATCGCCCAGAAACACGGCTTTTACGACTTTGCCTTGAAAAATGTTTGTCTGCCCCCCGTCGCCATCGCGCGACAATTCGATGCTTTCGGGGCGCACCGTGACCCACACTTTGCCTCCCTTAGGAACTCCCGGCGCCAAAGCACAGCTCAGCCTCCCTTGTTCGGTGTCGATCCACGCGAGGCCAGAGGTGGATTCCTCTATCAGGGTGCCTTCGAAAAAGTTGACCTGGCCCACGAACTGCGCGACAAACTTCGACCGGGGTTCGAGATAAAGTTGTTTGGGAGCCGATTCCTGCAGGATCCTACCGTTGAGCATCACCGCGATTCGATCGGACATCGCCAGCGCTTCAATCTGGTCGTGAGTGACGTAGAGGGTTGTGATTCCCAGCCGGCGCACCAGCTCTTTGACCTCGAACCGGAGTTCCTCTCTGAGCTTTGCATCGAGGTTGCTCAACGGCTCGTCCAAAAGCAAAAGCTGTGGCTTTGAGACCAAAGCCCGCGCCAGCGCCACTCTCTGTTGTTGGCCGCCGCTCAGGTAAGGCGCCGGCCGATCTGCCAGATGCTCCATTTGCACCAGCGCCAGCGCCTCCGTGACTCGTTGCTTGACTTCGTTCTGCGACGGCCGCGGTCGCCCCTGCTTGAGCGGGAACGCCACGTTCTTGAAAACCGTCATGTGGGGCCAGATGGCGTAAGATTGAAATACCATCCCAATCGGCCGGTCGTTGGGTGGAACAAAGGTGGATGGCGAGGCTACGACCCGGTCACCGATAATAATTTCTCCTGAATTGGGCCGCTCCAAGCCGGCGATGCATCTCAACGTTGTGCTCTTGCCGCAACCGCTTGGCCCGAGCAGGGTGTAGAATTCGGAAGGCTGGACCTCGAAATCCACGCCCTGAAGCGCGTGCGCCGGGCCATCCATCGCTTCAAAGGTCTTGGTCAATCCTGTGACTTTAATACGCATAGAATTCCAGCTCACCCTTGCTGTCCGCTCACCTGGACGATAAAGCGCCGCATCAAAAGAGTTAGGGGTATCAGTGTAATCATGAGCAGAACTCCTAAAGTCGATGCCACCGCAACGTCGCCATCGGACCAATATTGCCACATGAGGACCGAAAAGACTTCGTTTCGCTTGCTCGAGAGCATCAAGGGGATGGAAAAGGCTCTCAAGGCATGGACGGCGACCCAAATCCAACCGGCGGCGAAGGCAGGAAACAACAGCGGCAAGGTAATGGCCAGCAACGTTTTCGCCGAGGTCGCTCCGCACACATAGGCGGCCTCCTCCAGTTCCTTCTGGATTTGAATGATCGAGCTGTTCATCAGCCGCGTGCCGAACGCGATATAGGTGACGATCAGGCCCATGGTGACGATCCACAATGTGCCGTAGATCTTGAGGTAACTCAGCGGCGCCGTCAAATACGCCATGATCATCGCCAAGGCAATGACAATTCCGGGAATCGAGTGAGGTAAAAATAACAGGCTATCCAACAGGCCCCGCCCGCGAAGCTTGGTTCGTACCACAACCCAGGAAACGAAGAAAGCCAGCAGCATGGTTGTCGTAGCGGCGATCACCATCAAAGTCAAAGTGTTGCCTACGACTGAGAGAAAGTGGGGGCGCGAAAACACTTCCCAATAGTTACGCAATGAAAGAATCGCGAAGGCCTCCCATGAAGGCGGGCGATAGCTCGGGAGAAACGAGGCCCAGGTAAGAATTGCGAACGGGGCCAACACCGTGAGCATAAAATAAATGATAAACATGGCTAACGCAGGGTAGCGCCATTTCCCGAGAGAGATGACCTTGGGGCGGTAGCCCTTGCCGGTCACGGTCGTATAACGGTCGCCGAAGCGCACGGCGCGCCGATAACCCCAGAGCAGAAAAAGCAAGAGCACCATGTAGGTCACGCCGAACACGGACCCGAGACCGTAATCCACGGGAGCCTGCAGGCGCACCGTGAAATAAATAAGCGTGCTTAAAACGAAAATGCCTGCCGGCAATCCCACGGCCAGCGGCGCCTCAAAAGATTCCATGCTCGACACGAACTCGTACATGCCTGCCGTCAGCACGGCCGGCAACAAGACCGGCAAGGTAACTTGGAAAAAGGTCCCCACAGCGCTTGCGCGCGAGACCCGCGCGGCCTCCTCTAGACTTGGGTCCATCATGCGGAAGGAGCCCACGACCATCAGAAAGATGGTCGTCACACCTCTAAGCCCGTCCAGAAAGATAAGCCCCCCCAAGGAATAGATGTTCAACGGTCCGTGGGTCAGTTGGATGCCAAACCATTCCAGAGCGCCGCGCAGAAGCAAGTTCATCGTTCCCGTTTTGGGCGAAAGCAGGAGCGCCCAGCCAAGAGCAAACAGCACACCGGGGATCGCCATCGGAATCAGAATCAATGTCCAGGCAAGATTCCTGAGCGGCATGTCCGTCCGCTCGATCAACCAGGCAAAGAGAATCGCGATGGCAAGCGTGACGACTGTGCCCACCGCGGATAGCACAACCGTTGTGCCCAGGGCCTGGTAGAAGGTCGGTAGCGAATACGCCGCGACATAATTTTGCAAGGTCCATCCCTCGGGCATCGCCGGGTGACCAAGCTGGAAGCTGCTCAGAATCAGCCGCACCAACGGCACGAGGATCAGCAGCAGGAGAAAACCCGTTATGAGAATCAGGAAAAGATTGCCTTTGACCTGGCTCCACAAGTCCCAAACTTTGGTCGGGATCAAAACCGCGGTTTTCGCGTTGGCCTGCATACCTTCTTTATTTGGAAAACTCTATTTTGGAAAAGCTCCCGAAGACGGGTCTGGCGCCCGCCGTTTTCATCCGCTTCCACTTCTCTGTCCCTTCAACGAAGGGCGGCGCGCCTCTGCCGATCTGATCGCTGCCCTTCTGCCCTTCGGCTGAGGCAAGCCAGCCTGCCAAGAGCCCAGCGGCATTTGGACTCAAGCCGCCCTTCATCACCGTCGGAGATATCATATAGATCAATTTCAACCAAGCGGCAGGAAGTCCGAGCTGGCCCAGGCATTTCATGCGAAATCACCCACAAATTATTTCGCCGGAAATTTTTTCCGCCGGGCACCCGCAGGCGCCACTTGGCAAGCGTTATTGAACTGCCTTGCGCCTGCTGCCTGCGGCCAGGCCCCAAACGGCCAGGATCTTCTTGCTGAGAGCCTCTTCGACAGCATTGTCTTCCCACTGTCGTAAGACGACCTTAGCACCCACCTTGCGCATGAGCGTCCATTTCTCACTACCTTCTACAAAAGGAGACCCTCTGCCAATTTTGTCATAGCCTTTTTGACCTTCCGGCGACGCCAGCCATCCGGTCAGCAGAATCGCGGCATTCGGATTATTTCCGGCCTTTAAGACAGCCAATGCCTCGCCCACGGACGCCGGCACTTCCGGCGGGAAAGAGATTGCCAGTTTAGTTTTCGGATCGCGTCGCTTGAGTCTGTGCAGCGACTGGTAATAGGAGCCACAGATCATCGCATACTCGCCCGCAGCCAGTTGGGTTAGCGATTCGGTCTGTCCACGCTTCCATACCGGCTGGTTGTTTTTCAGCTTGGCCGCAAAATCAAGCGTCTTTTCCTCTCCCCATGCCACTGCCAGACCGGTTAGGCTCTTGGGCCGAGTATCGACGACAAACTTCCCCTTCCAATAGGGATCCAGGCAGTCTTCCCACTTCTTCGGGACCCGATCCGGCGGAACCACAGAGGAATTATACGCGATCATATGCGTGCTCCACCCTACGCCGACAAGATACCCGTTCGGGCTTATTTGATTCTCGTCAATCTTCGGGAATAGACTGCGCCATTGAATCGGTCCCGCTAGCAGCCCGGCCTTGATGAATTTCTCCTGCACCTCAGAGGAAATGTCCGCGACGTCATACTCGACGACGCCCGCTAAACCTTCGGTAAAAATCCGCTCGCGTGTGTCGGATCCCGTGATACGAGTTGTCTCAATCTTGATCTTCGGGTACTTCTGCACAAACCCCTGAAAGACTAAAGATTCCTCATCGCGGTCCAAGGCACTGGCGATGCGGACCTTGCCTTCTTTTTCTGCGAGTCGCACAATCTCTTCCGGGCTTTTGCCGAGGCGCGCCTGGGGCCAAACCGTTGAAGCATAAGCAAGAGGACCAAAGAATACGAGAGCCATCAGCGAGAATACTTTAAGGCTGAAACTCTTCATCGGAACCTCCTTGTTAATCATAGGGGAGCTTTCGCAGCTCTTTCCGTGTTACATCTCCGATTGAATCCCGTTTTTCGCCAGCTCGGCTTCAAACAACTGTCTGACGTCCAGATCTTCCTCCTCATACGGGATCTCGTGCCTCAACTCCGACCTTCCATAATTAATCACGGCGGGCCGGTGGAAAGCCAGATGCCGCACGGGCTCGGACCCGGTGTTGAAATGCTGATGATACCAACCCGCCGGCGGCGAGAGGAGACTCCCTTCTTGCCAGTCATATCTCTTCTTAGGCTCGCCGGGGGCCCACATCAGCGTGTAGCCGCTTCCGTTGAGGATGTAAATATGCGCCCCGGGGCCGTGGCGATGCGCCTTCTTGTAAGTACCGACCTCGAATTGCGCCACGTGAGTTTTCATCACGTTCGAAGCCATGCATATAAACGTGTGCTTCATCTTATTGCCGCGCCAGTTCCCGATCAGGCGCTGGGGTGTCATGAACTCGCGGATATCGGCGATGAAGTTGGTTTCCCATAAACCGCCTTTGACGCCCTCGACAAACTTCTCGCGCCGGAAGTAGTCTTCTTCCCCGGCGTAACGCCGCTCGAACTGAAAATCGCTGTCGAAAATGAACTCCAGATCGTTAAATAAGTTCATCATCAAGGGCGCGCTGGTTACGGCAACATAGCGCGCGGGCCGGCTTCCGTCCGCGTTGAAATGTTGGTGCCGGCAATTGAGCGGCACGGCAAAGACGCTGCCTTCCTTCCATTCGAAAACCTGTTCCCGGCCGTTCTCCAGGCGCACCGATGTCGCGCCGATGCCGGAGACGATATAGGCTAGCTCCTCGTACATTTGCCGCTGTGGGTTGAGGCTCTTGCCGGGTGGAATCTCGCAAACATAAGCATCGTCGATGCTCTGCTCGGAGAGATTAATGAACGCGCCGCGGCCGCCGCGCCGCGGCCACTCTTTGAGGGGCAGGGTGCGAATATCTTCAACGTAGTGGCCCTGGAGCACGGGCAAGCCTTCACGCTCAACGTACTTCCGGTAAGTCCCATATTTTTCATTTAAATACTGGACATAAGGATGCGGTTCATTTCTCGCTCCCGCTTTCATCGCATCACTCCTTTGCTTTCACCGTTGGTGTTTCGGCTCTCGAATTCCGATCTCAATCCCACGCTCGACACTCGACCCTCATCACCGGACCTCGACCCCCGCTTCACTCCCAAATCGGCCTGGGCGCGAAGAGCACATTGGGATCGCCGTACTTCGAGGCGATCTCTCTAAGCTCAGGATCATTCCACGCGGTTAGATGCCCTTTCTCCCAGACCTTTTGACCTCCCAAGTACACCGTCGGATTCATGCATACCGCGTTGATGTGATCGACAACTTGACTTTTGGAACCTTCCTTCTGGCTCAGTCCGCCGAGGTGGAAATGAAACCAGCACTCATGATTGTGTGCGAGGTGGTCGAAGCGGTCCGGATCCACGCGCGGATCGAAGGGCACGAAAGCGCGCGGGCTCGCCCCGCTATGCCAGGAATCAACGTAATAGGAACGCTGGCCAATTCTTTCGGCTTGCTCTTCAAACAGCTTGCGGTATAAGTCCGCTTCCCATCCGCCTTCGATGTGTACGACATAGTTGTTCTCAACGACCAACTTCACCGGAGTTTGAAAACGAATCTCCGGTAACCCGACGCGGCGAGCCCCCCAGGGATACGTCGAATAAACCAACATGACGCCATTCGCGTTAAGGGATTCGGATGCGCGGAAAACGCTGGGCGGGAAGGAGACGTTCATACCGCCGGAGCGCTTCAAGTCCCTGCGCCAAGCCGTGAGCCGCTTCGAGATCTCGCCTGAAATATCGGTTCCGTCGTCGGACACGACCCGATACGTTCCGGCTTCAATGAGCATGGTGTTGACCTTGCGCTCCAGATAGTCCTGGACCTCCACCGGAAAGCGCGCCCAGTCCGAGGTCATCGTCGCGAAGTCACTCGCATAATTGCGAAACCGGCGCACCTTCTTCTCGAGCATAAGGTCCAACATGTGGGTCTTGCCGATGCTGGAAATATTCTGCACAACCACGTCCGCATAACCGATCGCGGCGCGCACCACCGGTGACAGCTCCTGCCACCATCCTTTTGCCAGTTTGCTGGTCCACAGAATGTGCGGTTCAGCGCCGATCTCCTGAGTGATAGTGGCCAGGCAATGCACCACGAATGGATCCACGGCCGAACCCAGTTCATTGAGGATAACCACCTGATTGCCGGGCTGGATCTTCATGTAGTCGATCAACGCGTTGCGGCATCCTTGAAGCAACTCCGGCGGAAACGCCGGAAAATTAGTTGCCATGTTGGTTACCTCCTAGACAGATGGGTTCATGCGAAACAAACTTGGCATTTTGAGCAACCTAGATTTCACTTCGTTCGGAACGACACACGGAAAGGACTGGACGGTAGAGAGGAATCTTCGCCCAACCCGCGAAACGGATAATCAGTTGACTGCGCACGTTCTTATCGGACTCTCCGCCGTAAAATAATATGCTCCGCATCCACAGCCGCCATCAGGTCGTAACCCTGGTTCAGATATTCGCCGACCTCTCCGACGTTCACGACTTTCGATTCATAGCGCTCGCCCTGCGCGCCGTCTAGCTCACTGCGCAGGTGCTCCACGGTCTCTTGCAGTTTTTGAATGCGCTCTTCCTGATACGTAATATAGTTGTGCGTGTTCAAGACCTTGAGCTTCTCTGCTACACGATCGCCCATTCTCCCCAGGGTCTCGCCTACTTCGGTGAGCCGCTTCCCTTCGTCGACGTACTGCTTGTAGGCAAAAGCCTCCTCAACCTGAGTCAGATTTTCGCGATGGATATTTTCGGTGAGCGCGATCAGCCGCGTGGCCTCGTCGTCCAAATCGACGACCTTGGCGCTGATCGTGGGCGCTCCGGCCAGTTTCGACGCGCGCCAGCGTCGCTCCCCGAGGACAATCTGATATCGCTTCTTGACGGGGCGCACCACGATGTCTTCGAGCAGTCCCACTTTGCGAATCGAATCCGCCAAGGAAGCCAAGGCGTCGGCTTCAAAAAATTTTCGCGGCTGGTGCGGATTGGGATCTAACTGATCGAGGGGAATTTTCATGTACCGGGCATGCTCCATTTTTTTCCGCACACGACCCTCGGCCGCCGTGCGGTCGTCTGGCGTGGCCGTGCTCGCGCCGCTCCCCTCGCAAAGAACAAACTTGCCCCAGCCGCATTTGCACTTCTCGTAGGGATAGACTTGGCCGGCGGCAAAGCTTTCGTCCGGCCTCAACCCGAGTTCTCTTTTATCGAACGCCCAGGGAATGAGCGCCTGGCAGTAAGTGCAGCGAAAACGCACTCCTTCACCCATGATGAACTCTAAAATTCGTGTTAAAACGCCTTCCGGTTTGTTGTCCCGCTCTGGTCTCGCGGCATGATCTTCGCCGGAGACTTAACTCTACGCCGCCTTTGGCTGCGGGATCTCTTCCGGCCAATCCCGGATGAAGACGGGTTCCGGTGGAAATCCCAGCACGCTCAGGTAGAGATATTCTCTCCACTCGGGGAATTTTCGGACATTTTCAATCGTGCCGTCGAAATGTTTTCTTAGGAACTCCCTCATCGGCGGGTCGAAGACCGCGCGCGAGCGGCTGTTAAGCGCTTTGGCGTCGATTTCAGCGATGCGACGCCGGATCGGCGCCTCGCCATATTCTTCAATGAGCTGCCACACGTAATCGTGGATCTTCTGTAATATTTTGCCGTGATGCTCCCGCTCTTGCGCGTGAACGACAGTCCGCTCGAACTCCAGCACGCGCGGGTTGGTGATCTGAATGCCGCGAGTTGCTGCCGTGCAGTGGCCATAGGGCCAGAGATTTCCGGCTATGAGATAGCTTAAAAAATCGCGTTGTTGTAACTTTATGTGTTCCACGCGCGGCATCAGGCCATAGTCTTGCTCGAACCCGGGATCGGGCTTTGAGTGGTCTCGACTGGGCTCCACCAAGTTTGCTTGCTGGATATACCCCCAACCGTGACCTGCCTCTGTCCGAATATGGTCCGCGAGGAGATAGCGCCACTCCGGGTCCATCTCGAAGTGGGAATACGCGTAGCAGCCGGCCCCCACGATTCGTTCCAGCTCGCCCCGGCCGCGAAACCCGAGCCAACGCGCCAGGAGTTTGCGCTCGGCATCGTTTTTGGGCTCGCGCTTTTGCGGCTTGCGCTTCTCGCGCAAGTCCTCGACCCACTGGGAGATCGGGTTATCATCGCTGTACGTAATCTTCTTTCCGACGCCTCTAACGTCCGACATAAAGGTCCTTTCTCGCCTGTCAGCGCATAGCTGGTTCAGCCGTGCGGGCGAGGTCTTCAGCGCCCCTTTTACTTTTTTCCTTTTTATTTTTTCCTTGCCTGCCCTAGGCCGCCTTTGGCTGCGGAATTTCGTCGGGCCAATTGCGGATGAAAACCGGCTCCGGCGGAAAGCCCAGCACATTGAGATACAGATACTCGCGCCATTCGGGAAATTTTCTGACGTTGTCGAGCGGAACGTTGAAATACTTGCGCAGAAACTCTCTTCGGGCAGGGTCGAAGATGGTTCGCGAGCAGCTGTTCAGCGCTTTGTCATCGATCTCGGCGATTCTTTTTCTGATCGGTGTTTCGCCGTACTGTTCGATCAATTCCCAAATATAGTCATGGAGCTTCTGCAAGATCGCGTTGTGGTGCCCGCGTTCTTCGGCTTGGACCACTCGCTCCTCGAAATCGAGAACCTTCGGCGTCGTAATCAGGATGCTCTGGATGGTCGCCGCGGTGCAGTGACCGTAGGGCCAGAGATTGCCCGCGATGAGATAACTCAAAAAATCCCGTCGCTGAAGCTTCAGATGCTCGACCCTCGGTACAAGCCCGTATTCGCGTTCAAAGTCCGGATCGGGCTGGGAATGATTTCGTTTGGGATTCAGCGCATTGCCCTGCTGAATATAACCCCAGCCGTGACCGGCTTCCGTGCGGATATGGTCGGCAAGCAAAAACCGCCACTCCGAGTCCACTTCAAAGTGGGAATAGGCGTAGCATCCACAGCCCACGAGTCCTTCCAACTCGTTTCGACCGCGATAACCCAGCCAGCGCCCGAGTAATTCGCGTTCGGCATCGTCTTTGGGTTCCCGTTTCTGAGGGCCGCGTTTCTTGCGCAGATCGTCGACCCAGGCACTGATGGGATTGTCGTCGCTATAAGTGATCCTTTTCCCGACTCCTCTGATATCCGACATATAGACTCCCTTTATTATTTGCCTTTCCCGGTTGGAAACCCCCAGGCCTCCAGGATCCAACGCACCACCTGATTTTCTTGATCCGGCGGGTAATCCCAGCCGGTAAAAAGGGCTTTTGCTCCGGCCTCCCAGATGCGTTTGCCCGTCTCGCTGCCCTCGTCATAGTGAGACCCGGTCCGAATATGATCCGCCAGGAGGTAGCGCCACTCCGGATCCATGTCGAAATGAGAATACGCGTAACATGCCGTGCCGACGATATCGTCGAGCTCAGCCCGGCCGCGAAACCCCAGCCACTGTGCGAGAAGCTTCCTCTCGGCTTCGTTCTTGGGCTCTCGCTTTTCCGCTCTGCGCTTCTCCCTAAGCTCCTCGATCCATTCCGAAATCGGGTTGTCATCACTGTACGTAATCGTCTTTCGTAGGCCGCGAATGTCCGCCATGGCACTTCCTCCTTATTTACGGAATCCCCAGACTTGAAGTAGCAAGTTGACAACTTCAGTTTCCTCCGCAGACGTAAAATCCCACCCGGAAAAAACCACTTTTGCGCCGGCCTGTTTGATTCTTTTTCCAAACTCACTTCCTTCATCAAAAGGAGAATCACGAAAGACCCCCCGGTACGCTTTCTGGCCCTCGTCCGAAGCAAGATAGCCCGCCAGAAGCAGCGCTGCGTTGGGATAGCGGGCTTTCTTGACGACCGCCATCGTCGCGTAGAGGTTTGCGCCCACCTCTTTCGGTATAGAAACCCCTAGCGGGGTATCCGGCGCGCGCGATAGAATCCTCATCGTCGAAGAGTAAAAAGACCCGCACATCATGGGATATTCGCCATTTGCAACCAGGGTGACAGCGTCAGAATTGCCCCCGATCCAGATCGGTTTGTTTGCGGCCAGGCGGCGAGCGAAATCGAGAAGCTTTTCCTTTCCCCATAACGGGTACATACGAACAAAACTACCGCCCCGGCTGTCAACCACCAGTTTCCCGCTCCAATAGGGATCAAGACAGTCCTCCCACTTGCGCGGTACCCGCTCTTGAGGGACCAGCTTTGTATTGTAGACAATGGCATCCGTGGAGGCTCCCGCGCCGACAAAGTGCCGGTCCGGACTTATGTAGGAGTCTCTAATCCCAAAGAGCGCCTGCCAGTCAAAAGGACCAGCCAAGATCCCGGCCTTTTTGTACTTGGGGATAAGAGTATCGAGCACGGTCAAGAGATCGTACTCGACTTGGCCTGCAATAAGCTCGGCCAGGATGCGTTCCGAGTTGCTGCGCGGCTGGGCGCGAGTATATTCTAGGGTAATCTCGGGGTACTTCTCGCGAAATCCCTTAAAGAAGCTCTTGGCCTGTCGGTCGTCCGGCGTACCGGAGGTGAATCGCACTTTGCCTTCCTTTTTTGCCAGGGCGACAATTTCGCTAAAACTCTTGCCGAAGCCTTCGGGCGCAGGCGACGCAGCCTGCGCGAACGTCGCGATAAACGGCAGGAAAATGAAAGTGAAAAACCTCAACATGGCTCCGCCCTCCGCTTTGGCCTTTTTTTGCTTTTTTACGTTTTACTTGACTGCCTACCTAGGCGGCTTTTGGTTGCGGTATTTCTTCGGGCCACGATTCGATAAAAACCGGCTCCGGCGGAAAGCCCAGGACGTTGAGATAGAGATACTCGCGCCATTCGGGAAACTTGCGCACGTTTTCGATTGGAACATCGAAATGCTTGCGCAGAAATTCCCGCCGCGGCGGATCAAAGATGACGCGCGAGCCGCGGTTCAGCGCCTTGGCGTCGATCTCGGCGATTTTGCGCCGGATCGGACCCTCGCCGTATTCCTCGATTAATCCCCATACATAGTCATGCAGTTTCTGCAAGATGGCATCGTGATGGCCCCGCTCCTCCGCGTGGACGACGCGCTCTTCGAAATCGAGCACCTTGGGAGTCGTAATCAGGATGCTTTGAATGGTCGCCGCCGTGCAGTGACCGTAGGGCCAGAGGTTCCCCCCAATCAGATAACTTAGAAAGTCGCGTTTCATCAGCTCGATAAAATCGATATTGGGCTTGAGTCCATGCTCACGCTCGAATTCCGGGTCCGGCTGCGCGTGGTCGCGACCGGGACTAAGAGCATTGGCTTGCTGAATGTAGCCCCACCCATGACCGGCCTCCGTGCGAATATGGTCCGCGAGCAGGTAGCGCCACTCGTATTCCATGTCGAAGTGCGAATACGCGTAGCAGGCAGAGCCGACAATGACTCTCAGCTCGCCCCGGCCGCGATAGCCGAGCCAACGCGCCACGAGTTCGCGCTCCGCAGCATCCTTGGGTTCGCGCTTCTGCGCGTTGCGCTTCTTGCGGAATTCCTCGACCCAAGCGCTGATCGGATTGTTGTCACTATAGGTAATCGGCTTTCCGACGCCTCGAATGTCCGCCATAGAAACCCCCGTCTTTATTAGAACTCCGAGCTCGCGTGGAGTTTTCCTGCGTTACCTTACTCGCCTATACCAGGCGCATAAAAGAAGCAAGACGCCATACGCGCCGCGCGCGGCCAATTACGTGTTGCCGGAGTGCTCGAACCTGTTGTATGCTGCGACGGGATAGAGAGGAGTTCTGAGATGAACCGTGTTACGCCGGAAACAGTTTCGAGCCTACTTCGTTCTGCCCTGTTTTTTCTCTTCATCTTTTTACTCCCAGCCTCTTTTCGTCTTTCCCTCGCCGCCACGCAACAGGAGCTGATCGAGGGCGCAAAGAAAGAGGGTGAGATCAACTACTATGCGTCTATGGATTTGCAGGAAGCCAACTTGATCGCGAGTAAATTTAAAGAGAAGTACCCCTTCATAAACGTCAAACTCACGCGCGGTGATAGCGAGCGCCTTCTCACACGGGTGCTTGCGGAAGCCAAGGCCAACAAACTGGCAGCCGATGCGGTTCAGACCGTAGCCTTCAGCATGTATACACTGAAGAAGCGAGGCATCCTCGGACATTACGCTCCCGCGGAGAACCACCTTTACGCGGCGGATTTTAAGGACGACGGCTATTGGACAACCGTCTATTACAACCCTTACGTCGTCGGATACAACACGCGGCTGATTCCAAAGGCAAGCCTGCCCAAGACTTACGAAGATCTGCTTAATCCTGTCTGGAAAGGAAAACTTTTAATTGAAGGGACCAAGGCCGATTGGTTTGGCGGCATGCTGCAAATAATGGGCAAGGAAAAAGGGTTAAGATGGATGCATGATCTCGCCAAGCAGGATATTGTCAATCGGGTCGGCCACGCCTTGCTGATCCAGCTCGTAGCTGCCGGAGAAACCCTGATGGATGTTAATATTCCGGCTCCGTCGGTCGACCGGCTCAAAGCTACCGGCGCTCCGGTCGATTGGCTCGCGCTCGGCCCGGTGCCGGGCGTGATGATCGCTACCGGAATTACGGCGCGGGCGGCACACCCCAATGCGGCCAAACTGTACATTGATTTTATGCTCTCCCGCGAGACACAAAACCTCCTCCAAAAGCGGGGGCGATGGCTTGCTCCGCGTTCCGACGACCCTCAGGCGGCGAAGGGGCTGAAAATCGTCCCGGTCAAGGATTCGGAGGCGGAAAATCTTGAAACTTATGCAAAGTTGCTGCGCGAGATTTTCGGAAACTAGTTAACCGGCTCGGGAATAACACTCGGTAAACTCCATGGCAAACAAAGATACCATCATCGATGAACTGCTCGCCGGTTCCATTGATCTCCATGTGCATGTCGGCCCCGACCCTTCGCACCGCGCCGGCGGCACGCGCCGGTACGACGTGGCGCAGGTCGGCGAGATGGCGAAGGCAGCGGGCCAACCGGCCGTCGCCTGCAAAAGCCACCAGCAAGTAACGGCCTCCTTGGCCGCGCTCGCAAGCCGGATGGTTTCGGGCATCACCCTTTTGGGTGGAATCACGCTCAACAAAACGGTTGGCGGACTCAACCCGCACGCGGTGCGCATGGCAGGGGAGTTGGGGGCGCGTATTCTTTGGTTTCCCACCCACCACGCCGCGCATCACAACAGCACCTTGATTGAAGGCGGGCAGGGTGACGACCGGGGCATTCGGGTGCTCGATCCGGACGGCAAACTCTTGCCCGAAGTCCCGGAAATTCTCGATCTCGTCCGCCGCTATGACATGCTGCTGGGAACCGGGCACGTCTCTTTTCCCGAAGCGTTCGCCATAGTGAAAACCGCAAAAGAAAAAGGCATCGACCGCATCATCGCCAATCATCCGCTATCGAAGAATTCTTGCCGCTACACGGTGGCGGAGGCGAAACAGCTGGCGGATCTTGGCGCGACGGTCGAGTTAACGTTCGTATCCCTGATGCCTTTCACTCGCGCCGGGCGCTCCGACCCCAAAGAGATGGTGGAAGCGATCCGCCAGATCGGTGCCGAGCGCTGCCTTATCAGCACGGACTTTGGCGCGTACGCTACGCCGCCGCCGCCCGAGGGTTTGCGCATGTTCATTGCCACTCTGCTAAATCACGGAATGGCTCCGGAAGACGTGGAGTTGATGGCACGCCGCAATCCGGTGAAGCTGGCGGCGCTGTAAGACGATTGACTGTTCGATTTCAGAGTCTGAACCCAGACATTTTTAGGAGGTAATTATGGCAACTACGATTAGCAACGTTCGGGTGCGACGGCTTAAGATGCCGCGCGTTGACGCCGGGTGGAGGACTTCTTCGTATGCCGCAAGTTCCGTTGAAGGATTCATTCTCGAAGTGACCGCCGGCCAAACGGTGGGCATCGGTGGTACGTCAGCGCATCCAAGCAACATCTCCGGCGATGATCTTGAAGCGCAGCTTAACGGCCCGGTGCGCGATATTTTGACGGGAGCGGACGTGTATGAAGGCAACCGGATCCGGGAATCGCTCAGAGCCGCCGACCTTCATGAGCGCGCAACCATTGCCGCCGACCTCGCGATCTATGACTTGCTTGGAAAAATTGCAAACGTTCCCGGCTATGTGCTCTTAGGCGGGAGAGTGAGAGACCACGTGAACGTCGTCCGCATGGTCGGAATCAAAGAGCCGAAAGACCTCAAGGCCACCGTCGGCGATCTCGTAAGCCAGGGATTGAATCATTTCAAAGTGAAAATCGGGACCGGCCTGGAAGAAGACGTTGCCCGTATTCGCGCCTTGCGCGACACGTTCGGCGACAAGATCTGGATCGGCGTTGACG
>JBOHVR010000398.1:0-4750 GCA_050735755.1 Binatia bacterium | reverse complement strand
TCAGAGCTCATGTTGGATACCTCCTCCGCTTTTGTTGTTTTGTAGTTGGACGGCGGGTTTTCAGCAACCTGTTACACACTCTAATTCCATTGCACAAAGGCCATCGCGCATCCGGTCCCGGCTGGAGTACGCTGGCACGGTATGTAATCCAGCATCTCCGGTTTTAGGTTTTCCACCGCGCCGGCGGCAATGATCCAATTCAACGCCTCTCCATTGCCTAGATACAACAGCCTGTCCAAAGGTAAATTGAAAAGCTTCTGCTTGTCTCTTTTGATAAGGCCGTCGAGCACCATTTTGTCGAGCTCTTCGTCGATGATGAAATGACTCAATCCTCCTGAGGCGATGACCGCGACTCTGCGGTTAGAGTCCCAGCTCTTTATCGCCTCACAAAGCGCTTTCCCAAGAGCATAACAGCGCGGGGGAATGGGCTGATTGGGAGGAAAGAACGCATTGATCATGACAGGCACGATCGGAATCGGTTTCGGGAGCAGGTCGTTGGTAACGAATGTAAAAGCGTGGCCCAAGCCGATCTCCGCCCTGAGTTTATTCGAGCTGGCGATGTCGAACCCTTTGGCAATCGACTCTTTGATCAAATGACGCGCCAATGGCGAGTCACATTCGTAGCGATGATCCCCATCGGGCGCGTAAGCAGCGTCGGCGTTCCACCAGGTGTTGCGGCTGCGCTCCCTCCGCTCCACGGTGTCTCCGTAATAAATTGAAAACATGGGCATGTTATCTTCCCAGAACTGCTCGTGCTGGTCGTCGCCGAATATCACGACGACGTCAGGCGCCGCCTTAGTCAGCGCATCTCGGAGTTTGGAAAGGGCACGGTGGCAGGTGTCGAACTTCCTCTTGAAGACATCTTCCGTAAGTTCGTTCCGGATCTCCGGCTTTGCCCGGCGCAGGACCTCCTGGTATTTGTAGCGCGGGTCCTTTTGGTCCTTCTCCTGCATGAGATGCCATTTTTCCGGCGGAATCTTCAGTTGCGGCGCATGCGAAGTCCCTATTCCCAATACCAGTTCTGCCATGGTGACCTCCTTCGGTGCTAAGTGCGACTGCTTTCTTTGTAACGGATCTGCTTCAGAAAGTCGGCGGTGATTTGGTTAAACCGCGCGGACTGATCCCATTGCGCCCAATGGGCGCAGTCGTGAAAAATATGCAGTTCGGCATTCGGCATGAGGCTGAAGAGAACAAAGGCGCGATCCACTGACGCTCCACGATCGTTGTTTCCCCACAAGATGAGAGTCGTGCAGGACAGATTTTTTAAATCGTCGTAAACCGGCCTGCCTCCAGCGGCTTTTCCCCGCGCCAAATGCGCCTCAAAGTTTTTTCCCGTGCTCATTTCATACCGCTCTTTAATAAAGTCTTCCGTCACAAGCTCCTTTTTGAACAAAGTCCCCATCGAGAGCACCCGCATGTTTTCAATACTCGGAGTGTACCCGCGCAGATCCTCACCATGTTTCCTGGACAGTTCTGCAGATGCGCTCGAAGCTTCGGGGGCCAACGTGCCGCTGGAAACCAGGACCATTCCTTTCGTTCTTGAGTCTTCCAGAGCGATTCTGGCCGCGATGTACGCGCCTTGTGAATTCCCTATCAAGTGAAAACGTTCCAACCCCAAGGCATCGATCAGCGCCTTGGCGTGCGCAACTCGGTATTCCAGTGAATAGTCTTTGGGATTTTCGGTAAGTCCAAAGCCGGGCTGGTCGAACGCAAACACGGTAAAGCCTGATTCGGCGAGAGCATCGATATTGAGCTTCCAGCTAATCAGAGATGAAGCGCCAGGCGATCCGCCATGCAGCAGTAACACCGGATGGCCACTGCCTGCCTTAGTGTAGAACGTTTTGAGTCCGCCTACTTCGATAAACGCGCGATTTGCTTTCATCGTTCTTTGCCTTGCTGCTAGGCGTGGATGAGCCCTAGGCTCAATCGGACCTGTTAAAGTCGCGCTCTGAGCGGAAACTCATCGGGGCAGACCCGCTTTTCTTCAATTCGAAAACTTCAATTTACTTGAGGATACGCCGGGCGACCGCAATCGCCTTGTTGGCATATTCTTCGTTTTCTTGCAGGTCCTTGTTAAACAGCGTCCGGTATTGTTCCTGGGTTACCTGAACATCCGGCTTGACGACCGGCACATCCAGGCGGCGAGTGTTGCTGCCAACGAAACTCGAAAGGATCGACTGCCCCTCGCGCGACAAGAACCAATTGGCGAACAGCTTGGCCGCATTGGGATGGGGACCGCGCTCCACCAGGGCGATCGCCTCGCCACCGAGCGAAATGTGCAAAACCTCGGGTGACATCAGTTCTTTTATGTTGAGTCCTAATCCCTCTTTCTTGAATTGTTCTATAAATGTATCCGCCAGGCCGGCAGCAATGGGATATCGACCGCGGACTATCCATTCCGTGAGCTGCCGATTATCCTCACTCAACACGACTTCCTGATTCAGCAACAGACGCCGCACGAACTCTTCACCGCGAATTCTCAGTAGAATATTGAGCGCAGTGTTGCCGGATCCAGCGCCGCGGGGATCGCGCATGCAAATCCTGCCTTTCCACTTTGGATTCAATATGTCGTCCACCTTGCTGAATTCCGCTTGTGCCACAAAATCTCGATTGAGATAAATAATCCCTGAACGCTCGGCAATCGCGGAGTATGAATACTTCTTTTCCCGGTCGCTAAAACCCCCCGCAAATCCCCCCAGCCACTTGGCGTCCTCCAGGACCTCCCCAAGCGCGATCGCGGGCCGAAGCGGAACATAGACCCCTTCCGGAATCAGCTCGTGGTTTGTCCGCGGCCCGCCCACCCGGACATCGATGGCGTATACGCCTGCGCGGCGCTCCTGGCGAACCCGCGCTATGTACTTCGCGGTTGGATCCGTGCTTATTTCAAGCCGAATATCAGGAAAGGCTTCCTGAAACTTCATGACGGCATTGCGCCGTGTGTCCCCGGTATGAACGCTGACCGCTAAGCGGCCCTCCTTTTTGGCAGCGCCGAGGATTTTCTTCCATTCGTCGTCGGATGCAGCCTCGAGCGAAGAGGAGAATAGGACCAACAAGGCGGTAGCAACTAGTTTGCTGCATCCTCTGCTCCTACAAATGAGCCGGGCCGCCCGCGCTACTTTCATTGTTGGGCTCCTATTCTGCTCGCTGCAGCTCAAGGCACCTGAACCGGCATTTTTTCCGACGTTGCGGCTCTCTGGACTGATACCAGCATCTGGTTTTCTATATCCAGCCTGTTCCTGAAAGCTCTCGCCGCCGTCAACTGTCTTTCTTTGGTACAACACCAATGAGAAAGGGCTTTTTCCTCCCACGGAATGTGAGTCTCGAGGTCCTCCAGGTAGACTCGGAAAAACTCGAGGTTCTTATCCGGTACGCCGTAGACTTTCTGCAGGGCTTGATGGACGCGCCCCAACTGCTCCTTACCATGCAGATCACCGGCGTAAAAACTCGCAATGCCGTCCAACCAGGTCCAATCCCACCAACGAGAAAGCATGCACAGAGTCCTCGTCGCATAGTAAGTGCGCGTGAACGTCTTCCAGGAAACAACCTCTTCACGGGCCATTCCGAGGCCTTCGCCGAGGCGCAGCCAAAGCTCCTCATAAGCCGGCGTTGTCCAGCCGGTTAAATCGTTGACTACGTCCTTGCCTTCGATATCGACCAGTCTTTTAAGGATGTGGGTTCTTACATACTCGTCGTTGGTTTTGATAAAGATCGCGCCCGTGCTGTAGTGCATGACGTGATCCCAATAAGGGTACATGTCCTTGACCCACAATTTCAGGTGATCTCGGTTCAGCTTTCCGTCGCAAAGAGCTTTGTAAAACGGCGGCGGCTCCGGATACTTCCTCGTCTTCTCACCACTCAGAGAGGCTAGGAACTCCTCTCCAGGTAGCGGAGGACCGTTCAAATCTTCCGGCCCATAAGGCAGCTCTGACATCGTCATGACTCGCCTCCTGTTGTAGCTCCAGATCTAAAAGTTCTTGTTTTGCAGGCGCAGGACGAAGACTTTTCTCATCTCCTCCTGCAGCTCCGGCGTATCGACGAATTCTTTGACCACTTCGGCGTTAAAGTCGGCGTGGCCAACATCGGTGCCGCTCGCGTGCTCCTTCTTGAAGGCAAGCGCTCTGTCTAAGTTCTTAACGCCGGCCGCCTCGTATTGTTTCCTCACCGCATCGACCTCGTCGACATAGTATTCCCTCAGACGTCTGATTCTCTTTTCGCCTTCGCCCGGCAATCCGCTGCCGATAGCGACCGCCCAGTGAGTGTTTCGGTGAAGGTCCTCCCACCAGCCGAGCCGAATCAGTTTCTCGGGGCTGGGATCATCTTTCTGCAATTGGGTAATCTCTTCGTCCGAGAGTCCAAGCTCGCTTGACTCCCAGCGCGCCAAAGTCGGGTGACTGGGAACTTCTCCGCCGACGGTCGTCTGCCCGCCTTCATCAATCAGCTTGCGCAGCTGCTTTCGTCGCACGGATTTCTCGGGAACGTTGAGATACCTTTCTCCCTCAAACCTGTGGTTGTCATCGCCGCCGGCGTGGATCTTTCGTCTCGCGTCCGCAAGCTGCTCCTTGGTGGCGTTGGTAAAAATGTGGGGGCGAAAAGCTTCCTTGCCTAAGACCTTGTCTCTGAGACCTTCCAGTTCTTCGAGGAACTCGTCCCCGGGGACTACGTCTTTATTAGTTTTCATAGGGTTCTCCTTCTCACGTTCGATTCGAGTCTTGCATTTTTATCCGCCACGGCTTCAGTTCCAATATCCGAA
>JBOHVR010000397.1:0-6087 GCA_050735755.1 Binatia bacterium | reverse complement strand
GCTCAGAAGGCGCTGGAAAACGGGAACGTGAACCCCGTCCTTATTTGGATACTGAAGAAGGACGAAGGCGAGATCAAGAAAGTCTTCCAGAAGACGCTTGCTGTTCGCAAGCTCAATCCCCAGGCGAAAGAACTTGCAGACATGTATTTCTTTGAGACACTTGTGCGCATTCACCGGGCTGGTGAAGGAGAGCCCTACACGGGGTTGAAGCCCTCCGGGCGCGAACTCGAACCGGCAATTCCTGCGGCGGATAAGGCGATAGAAAGCGGCAAGTTGGAGCCCTTGCTCAAAATCTTGACCGAAACTGTTCAAACAGAGGTGCGCGAAAAATTCAAAGCGGTCGCAGCCAAGAAAAACTTCAAGCCGGATAATGTCGAAGCAGGGCGAGAGTATGTGGAGGTGTACGTTCCTTTCGTTTCATATGTCGAGCGGATCTACGCCACCGCCAAAGGCGCAGCGAAGGGCCATTGACACGAATCGACGAAAGCCAAAGAAAGGACCGAAAACCCGGAGGCCTACGATGACATTTCAAATACCCACGTCATTAAAGTTGGAACATGAGGAGCTACACGCGGAGCTTGCCCGGGCGACGAAGGCAGGCGGCAAAACCGGCGAGGCGGCGAAAGCCGTGGCCGGAGTTCTGCATAACCATTTCCTCAAGGAGGAGGAATTTGCTCTTCCACCCATTGGTCTTTTGGCGCCGCTCGCGCGCGGCGAAATCGACAAAGAAATGCGCGCTGTTCTGACAATGACCGACCGGCTCAAAGCCGAACTGCCGGAAATGCTTCGGGAACATCAAGCAGTAGTGGCGGCGCTTGAAGAACTAACCGCCGCAGCCAAGAAAGAAAAACTACCGGAGCATGCGCGCTTTGCGGAAAAGTTGATGGTACACGCGAAAACGGAGGAGGAGGTTCTTTATCCCGCCGCGATTTTGGTCGGCGAGTATCTTAAACTCAAACTGGAGATCTAAATAGTATCAGCGCTGCTACGATTTAGCAGGCCCATCGAAAGATAGTTACTATGCCCGGAAACATTTATCGTTACCTTGCCGGCGATCATCAACGCCTCGACGACTTGCTTGACCGCGCCACGTCTGGTGAAAAGATCGACGCCGCCGCTTATTATCAATTCCGCGCGGGTTTGCTCAAGCACATCGGCCTGGAGGAAAAGATCCTGCTGCCCGCCGCACAGCGGCTGCGCGGCGGCGAGCCGCTTGCCGTCGCAGCCAAACTGCGCCTGGATCACGGCGCCTTGGCCGCCCTGCTCGTGCCGACGCCCACGCCACAGGTTATCGCGGCCATCCGCGCCATTCTTAAGCTCCACAACCCGATCGAAGAAGACCCCGGAGGCATGTACGAGCAGTGCGAAGAACTGGCCGGAGCCGAGATCGATGACATTTTCCGTCAGTTGCAAGACGCACTGGGCGTAAGGGTCGTGCCAAACTTTGATGGCCCGAATGTTCTCGAAGCCACGCGCCGGGCAGTGGCCAAAGCCGGCTACGACTTGGAAGTGTGATTTAATTTACAATGGATCGATCAGCCCGCGCGCTTTTCATCCGGATTCTCGCGAATACCTCAGACACCGGTCTCCAAATGCTTTCGTCGCGGTAAGCAAGGCTATTCGAGGTTCGCCTATTTTCCCGGCTCCGAATCGTAAGTGTAAAGCAGGCGCGGCAGCTCGGCTTCCGCTTCAATGCGGCGCGGGTTCGGATAGCGCAACGCCTGCCAGCAGAGCCAGAGCAGAGGCAAGGCCCCGCCTACTATGAATAGAGCGTCCCCCGGCAAGCGCGCCCATTCGAGAACATTGACCCAGGGCAAATTGATAAAGTCCAGACTGCGCGCGTACCAGTAGCCGATATCCACGGCATAATAGAGCTGGACAATGCCGAGGGGGAAAAGGTTAACAAACGCCATCCACGCCAGGCCGATATTCAGCGACCAGAAAGATATTTTGGCCGCCCGATCGCTCCACCTGTCGGGGCGCATCAAGTAACGCAAGCAGAAGAGCAAAAGCCCGGCGGCCAGCATGCCGTAAACTCCCATCATCGAGGTGTGGGCGTGATTGGCAGTGAGCGCGGTGCCGATTTCATAGTAGCTCACGACCGGAAGATTGATCAAAAATCCGAACACGCCGGCGCCGAGAAAATTCCACACACCCACCGCTACGAGAAACCACACGGCCCAACGATGGAGATGATAGCGCTCAAGGGTCTTTTGCTCTCCCGACTTGATAAACGACCAGGCCTCCAGGGTCAGCAGCAATAACGGGATGACCTCCATCGCCGAGAACGTAGCGCCGAGAGCCATGTGCGCCACCGGAGTGCCGCTAAAATAGAGATGATGCATCGTGCCGATAACGCCGCCGAGAGAGTAAAGGATAATATCCAAATAGATTACGCGCAGCGCCGTGGTTTGGCGGACAACTCCGAGCAAAACAAACATGTAGGCGACGACCACAGTGGTAAACAGCTCGAGAAAATCCTCGACCCAAAGATGCACCACCCAGAAGCGCCAGAAATCATTGACTACGAAGCTTTCATGCGGGCTTACAAGCAGCCCCACGGCATAGAAGGCCGGAATCGCGAGGGCGGCATAAAACAGCATCCACGGCATGTTGCCGAAGTGTTGCTCGCGCAGTGTCCCGCTCAGCCCGCGAAATAAGATAAACACCCACAAGAAAAGACCGACAATAAGTAGAATTTGCCAGAACCTGCCCAGGTCAAGATATTCCCAGCCCTGATGGCCAAACCAATGCCAGAGCGCGTCTCCCAACCAGCCGCGCGCGCCGGCATACTCGCCGGCGAGGCTGCCGAAGACGACGATGGCGACGGCGATGAGAAGAACAATTGTGAGGGCGCCCTGGCCGCGCGGCTCCCTTCCGGCAATCAGTGGCACGATGAAGATCCCGGTCGCCAGAAAGGACGCCGCGACCCAGAAGATGGCAAGCTGGACGTGCCATGTGCGCATGATGTTGAAAGGCAGGATCGCTGAAAAGTCGATGCCAAAAAATCCCTCCGGTTCGGCGCGATAATGCGCGATCAAGCCTCCGGTCAGGGTTTGCAAGACGAAGAGCAACGAAGATACGAACAGAAACCACACAATGGCTCTCTGGGCCGGGGTGACCCCGACCTGATCGATGGAACGAAATCGCACCGGTTTCGTTTCCGCATCGCTCCAGCCAAGCCAGTCGTAGCGGCCGAAGAAAAACAGGATGAGCCCGGTCCCGCCTAACAAGCCGATGATGGAAATCACGCTCCAGGTAATGGCGTCGGCGGTGATGAAATTACCTGCCAGCGGCTCCGGCGGCCAGTTGTTGGTGTACGAATAGGAGTATCCGGGACGATTGGCTGCTGCCGTCCAAGCAGTCCACGCAAAGAAAGCGGTGAGCTTACGAATCTCGTCCGCATTCGTGATCCATTCAGCTTGTGCGCCGCCTCGGGTTTGTTTCGCAAAAAACATGGAGCGGTAGTATTCCACCATGCTTCGGTGCGCCGCCGCTCTTGGCCCGCTCCAGGCAAGCGAATCTTCCGACGGGTTGTAAGTGTTTTTGTGCAGCTCGGCAGCGACCCGCTCGCGCGCTGAAAGACCGCCCACGGGCGCGCCTGCGTAAGCCTCGACTAGAAACCCGGCGCTCTTGTGAAGATACTCGGCGGTAAAATCAGGTCCGAGATAAGCGCCGTGGCCGTAGACGGAACCATATTCCATCAGGCCATAGCGCTGGAAGACATTCATTCCGCCGACAATATCGTCACGCGTGAACAGCACATTGTCGCCCGCCACGACTCTTCCTGGCATCGGCGCTTGGTCGCGATAGACGAGATACGCGAGCAGGCCGAGCACGGTAAAACCGAAGAGGTAAGTCAGCACCGCTCCCTGAAACCAACGAGACGAAATCGGCATGGGTTCTCGCGCTATAACGTGCCACCTCTTTGTTTGTCTTCAGTATATCGTCATTAATTCAAAGAAGTTGGGATCTGCAGTCTGTGATTCCAATGTGAGACAATGATGCAATATCTCATACACTCAGTAAATTTTCGAGACATCACATTTGGTTAGTTTAGCCATTAGATCAAGGGTTTTGTTCGGCTCTGTGAGAGACTAAAACGTAAACGGAAGGTAAAAAGCGACAGTTGCCAGAAACAGAAAGCAAATAACTGCCAAAATAATACCCATTACATGCGCTACACTTGGTGATAGAGGCGGTTTATTCATTTGTGAGCTAATCGTGGCGTATACAGTCCAAATCACAGGGATTAAGAAGAGCCACAAAGCGATTCTATAAGAGTTTGAAGAGTAGTTGGGACTGAAGTGCTGCTATGAATTATAATCTTAAGCGAAACTATTCCGAGTGTGAGGAAGGCAAACTGGGTAAGTGCAATTACCGTGATCATAAAGAGCCTGGATTACCGCCGGAGTTTATCCTGAGAACGCCGAAGGGCGGTAATGACGGAAAAAGGAGTCGACTTCCAGTCGACAATTTAGAACCCCTCGGCTTGGAGCCGAGGGTGGTTCAATTTCCGGGAGCGCCGATTGCGACCCTTCGGCTTCTCGTCCGCGTAATCACCTTGCTCAACTCGCGCAGCCACAGCACAGAGCTCCCGACTGCCGCACAACGCAGCCAATCGCCGCCGCTCAGGCTCACGGTCGAAAACGCCTGCTGCAGAAACGGGATGTAAATCACCGCCGCTTGCAATACGAGCGACAACAGAGCCGCGCCCCACAGCCACTTGTTGGAGAACAGCCCGACAAACGCGCTCCGCTCATCGGAACGCGCGTTGAAGACGGTGAAGAGCGAGAAAAACACCAGGCTCGTAAATGCCATCGTCTGAGCGTAACGCATATTGCCTGCGCCTTCGATCAGGCCGCCGGGCAAGCTCGCATCCAGCACGAGCAGCGTCCCCACCGCCATGATCGCGCCGACGAACAAGATGCCCGCCCACATGCCACGGGTGATGACCCCTTCACTTCGCGCGCGCGGCAGCTCGGTCATCACGTCCGCGTCCGCCGGATCGACGCCGAGCGCCAGCGCGGGAGCGCCGTCCGTCACTAGGTTGATCCACAGGATTTGCGTCGCTAGCAGCGGCAGCACTAAGCCAGTGCTACCTTGCTGGGCCAGCCCGATCACGTCCACCAGCACCACGCCGAAAAACATCGTCATCACTTCGCCGATGTTCGACGAAAGCAGATAGCGCAAAAACTTTCGAATATTCGCGAAGATCGCGCGCCCCTCTTCCACCGCCGCGACAATGGTCGCAAAGTTGTCATCCGCCAGCACCATGTCGGCGGCTTCTTTGGAAACGTCTGTTCCAGTAATGCCCATGGCGACGCCGATGTCGGCGGTCTTCAAAGCGGGCGCGTCGTTGACGCCGTCGCCCGTCATCGCCACCGTCGCGCCTTCACGCTGCAACGCCTTTACGATCCGCAGTTTGTGTTCGGGGTTGACGCGCGCATAAACCGACACTTCTCGAACCGTCCGGTCGAGGACCTCCTCCGGCATCCTCTCGAGCTCCGCGCCCGTGACGGCCCGCCCGTTTCCAGCTATGCCGAGCTCTTGGGCAATCACCGCGGCGGTTTTGGGGTGGTCGCCGGTAATCATCATCGGGCGTATCCCTGCCGCCTTCGCGCGGCCGACCGCCTCCTTCGCCTTCTCGCGCGGAGGATCGATCATGCCGATCAATCCTGCGAACACGAGGTCCTGCTCGACGCGCTCATCGACTTCATCGGCTTCGAATGCGCCCGCCGGTAGCGAGCGGAAGGCGACGCCGAGCGTGCGCAGCGCTTCGCCGGCCAGCGCTTCATTGCTCTGCACAATTTCCGCGCGACGTTCCGCCGTCAGAGGTCGGCTCTCTCCTCCGACCAGCTCCTGCGAACAGCGCGCGAGCAGCACGTCCGGCGCGCCCTTGGTGAAGACGAGCAAGCGCTCCTGCCTTTGCGCATCAGTGTGAATCGTCGTCATCAACTTGCGCTCGGACGAGAAGGGAACTTCGCCGACGCGCTCGAAGCGCGCATCGAGCGCTTCATCCTCCAGGCCGGCTTTGCGCGCCGCGACGACGAGCGCTCCTTCGGTCGGGTCGCCCTGCACCGTCCA
>JBOHVR010000396.1:0-2022 GCA_050735755.1 Binatia bacterium | reverse complement strand
ACGTTTCTGCGAGCGACTTCGGCAGCGTCGGCGAAGCTGGGTTTGCCGCACCATTTTTGGTTTCGCAGCCCAATGGCCCCAACACGTTTCCCCTTGAGATCACGCGCGACACTTCAGATGGCCGCGTGCGGGTGCTGCGACGCATAACCGGCAACAGCTTTGTCGGGCCGGTCCCTGCCGGGAATGCGACCTATGATCCCGTTGCCGGGGGCGCGCCCGGCGATGCGGACGGGCAGGGCTGCAGCAGTTTAGGAGAGTGCGGCAACTGCACCAACCGCACAGCCCATGTTCTCACAAGGATCACGAACATCTCTCCTGACAATGCAAGTCTCTTTGCGGTGCGCTATGTGGAAGCGGTAGATTTCGACATCAACGGCACATTTGACGACGACCGCTTCGGTAGGACGACCGATTCTGTGACGGCGTATGAAGATGTCTCGGATGCCACAGGAGAAAGATCAAACGGAATGCTGTTGCAATCCCTTATTACACCGCCTACGACGGGAGTGTTTCCTTGCTGTGATTACGAATTTTCTCCTCCTGTGAACTGCGATGTTATAGGGGGCAGTGACGTGACTCCGATTCTGGGGGATAAAGAAGCTGTGATGAGGATGTTTGTGACCTTCGGAACGTTTCCGTTTGCAAAAAATGCGTCTTCCGGCAACAATCTTCGGGTGCATTACCGGAGGTATTAGTCAGTGGCGTCAACCTGGGCCGGGCACTGAAGGGGTGAAACGCCTCTCAATTCCCAGCCCTTAGCCATACTCATTCCGAGAACACCCGAGGTCACTTCATCGAATTCCGGACCAAGAAAGACTCAACTGACAGCGACAAACAGACGGAGTTGAGTTTTTCGCTCATTCCTCAGTCCGGGTTTTTACTGCCGCCTGCCAGCTGATTCCGACTCAGCACTTTAGAGGCGCCACCGGAGCGACACAGAGGAGATCCGCCATGATTGTAAGAGTACTTTCGATTTTTGCGGGAGTGTTAGTCTGGCTTGGGCAAGCCGCAACCGCCGCCGAAATCAGTTACCACCCAAGAAGCACACCTAAGCGGGCTGACACGGTGGTCGCATCATTTAGCGGCAAACCGCTCCTGAGGATGGGGGACGTTGATCAGTCGCTGTCTATCTTTTACTTCAACGTCGCGAGAGACATCCACAGGAGGCAGGTAGAAGGAATGCGCGCGTTTTTGGGCGCGCAACTGCTTGCTTGGGAGGCTCAGAAACAGCGCAAGACCATCGAGGAGTTGCTCCAGACGGACGGCAAAGGTCTGGCGCGGGAAGCCTATGTGGGAAAGCTTTGGCGCGAGGCGAAAATCGAGATCAAGCTTCCCGAGCCGGAGCTGCCGCAGGTCATTGTCAACGAGCGAACCACAAGCCCCGTTCTCGGTCTTACCGATGGACCGGCTAACGTCATCGAGTTTTGCGCCTTCACGAATCCCGCCTGTCGAGATATGTGGAAAACCCTGGGCGAGCTTGTAAAGAAGCATGGCTGGAAGGTCCGGATTGTTCATCGGGATTACCCACAGGATCCTCTATCTATGACCGCTGCGATTGCTGCCCGCTGTGCCCAGCAGCAGGGAAAATTCTGGCGGTACCACGGCGTGTTGTACGAAAACCAAAATAAGCTCGACGCAGAATCTCTGAAAGGATACGCAAGAGCGCTTAACCTTGATGCCGGGAAGTTCGATGGATGCCTCGACAAGCGCGAGCCCGCGCAAGAGATCCAGCACGACATCGATGAAGGTAAGGCCATCGGGTTATCCTCCGTCCCGGCTCTCTTCGTTAACACGATCTACTTTCCAGGCGATCTGCCGCAAGAAAAACTGGCACACCTCGTCGAGAGCGAAGTTGGCCGGGTGGAACGAAAGTAACAATCGGTTACAGCCTGTAAAGTTTTCGGACAATTTGGGGAACATAAGAAATCTTTTAAGTCCTCAGCACTTGTTTGAGGTGAAACCATGATTCAAATTGCGAAATTAATCGTAGCATTGGCGGTTTTGAGCGCGTCGTTTCAATTT
>JBOHVR010000395.1:0-4084 GCA_050735755.1 Binatia bacterium | reverse complement strand
ATCTTGGCCCCGTGCCGGATGATGCCTTTCTCTTCTTGTTGTTTGCCGGGGAAAAATCCCGGAACATCCATGAGCGTGACGATGGGAATGTTAAACGCGTCGCAGAAACGGATGAAGCGGGCGGCCTTGTCGGAGGCGTCGACGTCCAGACTCCCGGCCAGGAACATCGGCTGGTTGGCCACAAAACCGACCGGGTAACCATCCAGCCGGCCCAAACCGATGACCAGATTGCGCGCAAATTTGGCTTTGAGCTCGAGAAAATCGCCGGCATCGACGATTGCTTTGATGACCTGAAGAATGTTGTACGCTTTGCGCATATCCTCGGGCACGATATTCTCCAGCGAATCCACAGCGCGCGCGGGATCGTCCTTGCTGTTTTTGCGCGGCGGAGCGGATTCAAAATTGGACGGCAAGAACCCCAGCAGTCGCCGGATCATGGCGAGACATTCCTCATCGTTTTTCGCGACCAAATCCGCGACGCCGGAAACTTCGGAGTGGATTTTGGCGCCGCCCAGCTCTTCCATTGTGACCGTCTCGCCCAGGACCTCTTTGATGACTGCCGGCCCTGTGATGAACATCTGGCTGGTATTCTGGACCATTAAGATGAAATCCGTCAGTGCGGGAGAATAGGAGCCGACGCCGATGCACGGGCCCATGATGGCGGAAATCTGCGGAATGCAGCCGGAGGCGATGCTGTTCTCGAAAAAGATTTTTCCTATGGCGGTTGTGACGGAAAGGCCTTCCTGAATCCGCGCGCCGGCGGAATCATTCAGCCCGATCAGGGGCACGCCCAACTTGCGCGCGGTCTGAATCACGTGCGCGATCTTCTCCGCGTGCGCGCTCCCAACCGTGCCGGCCAGCACGGCACGGTCCTGGGAAAAAACGTAGACGGGACGCCCCTCGATCTTGCCAAAACCCGTAACGACGCCGTCCGAAGGTAACTTCTTCTCCGCCATTCCAAAGTCGGTGCATTGTGTTTCGGCCAGCATGAACTCTTCGACAAATGTTCCTGGATCGAGAAGCTTATCGACCCGTTCGCGCGCGCTAAGCTTCCCTTCGGAGCGCTGTTTTGCCGCCGCTTTCGGGTCCCCCTCGCAAGCGGTTTTCTCTAGGGCGGCAAGTCTCTTGCCGAGATCTTCTCTGGATTGCGCCATGAAATTGCCCGCCTATCCGGTTATTCCCATTCCGCGGAGAACCGACAGCATGACCGCGGCCGCGATGACGGAGCCGATTTGCCCTCCCGCGTTCGCGCTCATGGCATGCATCAGCAGATAATTCTTTTTATTGTATTTTTGTCCCTCTGCTTGGACGACGCGCGCGGCCATTGGAAAGGCCGAAATTCCTGCCGCGCCGATGAGCGGATTGACCTTGCCACCGCTGAGCAGGCACATCAGTTTGCCAAACAAAACCCCCATGACCGTGTCCAGGCTTATGGCCAGGAATCCCAATCCCAAAACCATCAGTGTCTGGGCGCGGAGAAACTTATCGGCCTCCATCGTTGCCCCAATGGAAAGGCCAAGGAGCAGAGTCACGATGTTGGCGATTTCGTTTTCCGAAGCGCTTTTGAGTCGCTCTACGACGCCGCTTTCCTTCATCAGGTTGCCGAGCATCACCGTGCCGATAAGGGGAGTGCCGATCGGAGCGAGAATCGAAGCGAAAATGGTGACAACGATCGGAAAGAGAATCTTGGTCGTTTTAGACACCGGTTGTCGCACCGCACCCATAACGATTTTTCTCTCTCTTTCGGTTGTCAGCCAGCGCATGATCGGCGGCTGGATGAGGGGCACTAAAGACATGTAGGAATAGGCCGCAACGGAAACCGCGCCGAGCAAGTGCGGCGCGAATTTGGAGCTTACGTAAATCGCCGTCGGCCCGTCACAAGCGCCAATGATCGAGACCGCGATGGCGTCGAGTTTGTCGAAACCCACCGCGAGCGCGAGCAGCAGCGTCAAAAAAATACCGAACTGCCCTGCGGCGCCCAGCAGGATAATTTTTGGATTCTCCAACAGCGGTTGAAAATCCGTCATGGCGCCAATGCCGAGAAAGATCAGCACCGGGAAGACTTCGGTCAACACTCCCGTATTATAGAAGAACCGCAGTATCCCCTGCTCATCCATTAAACCCGCCAGAGGAATGTTGACCAAAATGGCGCCGAAGCCGATCGGGAGCAGCAGCAGCGGCTCGTATCCTTTGGCAATGCCCAGGTAGAGAAGCAGCGAGCCGATCAAGATCATCACCACATGACCCGCGCTGAGATTGGTGATTCCCAGCACAAGACCCTGAAGGCCGGAAGCAATCGCTGTTTCCATGGATATTCTAGCGCTTCTGAGACGGGGATTCTTCGGGGCGGTAGGGGAAAATTTTTTTCAGCAACACGATCAACAGGCTCAGACACCACAGGACCAGCATGGTTCCTCCCATGCCGATCAAAGCCAGCGTCCAGCCGAAGGTCCAATTATCCATGTAAGATCAAAATGGAGTAGTGAGGTATTGGAGTAATGGAGTAATGATCTCTCACCGACCGTCCCGGTATTTCATCACTCCATTACTCCATCACTCCAGTCTTTTACGAGAGGTTAGTCTATTTCCGCCAGAATATCTTCGGCTTCGACCGCTTGCCCCGCAGAGACTTTGATATCTTTCACGGTCCCCGAAGCCGGCGCGACGACAGGAATCTCCATTTTCATGGCTTCCATAACAATCACCACTTCGTCTTCTTCGACCGTATCTCCAACTTTTTTCTCAACACGCAAAACCTTACCCACCATCGGTGCCGTGACAGGCGTCGCCAAGGTCTCCTCCTTGTCCCGCGGCCTTGCCTCTACCGCAAAGCGCTGATTAGCATGCCATTTACTAAAGTTTCCCTGTCTCAAAGTCAACCAAACACTGATTTGATTTTGCCCTGTTTATAGGCTAAGAGCTTTAAGGAGTTTTGCTGGAGGTAAAACCAAATGGCTAAAGCGGCGATACAAGATACCAACGTGATGGACAACATCCCTTACTATGACAAGTGGCAGCAGGGAGAGGGGATACCCATCGTAAAAACTTTTTTTGTTCAAGATTTAAAGAAAGTCGATTTAAAGCCTTGGGATAGAATCGGAGGGACCGGGGCGTTTATCAATATGGAAGGCGCGGAAGGAACGACCGGCGCCTACGTGTGCGAGATTGCCGCGGGAAAAAGCCTGAACCCCCAAAGGCACCTCTTTGAAAACATGATTTACGTCCTCAAAGGCCGTGGTGCCACGACCCTTTGGAACGACGGAGGAGCCAAGCAAACCTTCGAATGGCAAGAAGGGAGCGTGTTCGCATTGCCGCTCAATGCCTGGTACCAGCATTTCAACGGGCAGGGCAACGAGCCCGCCCGGTTTTTCTCGGTCAACAGCATGCCGATCGTCTTCAATCTCTTTCACAACGAAGATTTTATTTTCAACACCTCTCGTGATTTCACGGATCGCTTTGACGGCGAGCCCGACTACTTTAGCGGCAAGGGAAAATCGCATCCCGGGCGCATCTGGGACACGAATTTTATCGCCGATGCGCGTAATTTCAAACTCGAAGAGTGGAAAGAGCGCGGCGGCGGCGGCACCAATGTGATGCTGGAGATGGCCAGCGGCTCGATGGCCGCTCATATCTCCGAATTTCCTGTTGGAACCTATAAGAAAGCGCACCGCCACGGCCCGGGTTTCAACGTTATCATTATCAAGGGAAAAGGGTTCTCTCTTTTCTGGCGAGAAGGGGAGCCGATTAAACGCTATGACTGGCAGGACGGCAGCGTCTTCACGCCGCCCCCGATGATGTGGCACCAGCATTTCAATACCGGCGCCACGCCAGCGCGCTACCTCCCTCCGCGTTTGGGTTCAATCAAATATAGCCTCGGTGAACAGTTTGGCGATATCTCCAAAGTGGATAAAGACGTCAAGGCAGGCGGCAACCAGATCGAATACTACGACGAGGACCCCTCAATACGAAAAATGTTCGAGGAAGAACTCGCAAAATCAGGAACCCACAGCCGCATGAACCCGGATTTCTACAAGAAGCCCGCCTGAGCCTTTCCCACGCTTGCGCGGCCACGGCTGCGTACGAT
>JBOHVR010000394.1:0-3540 GCA_050735755.1 Binatia bacterium | reverse complement strand
CGACATAGACGCCGATCTTCTGATGTGAGATGGGGACCCCGTATTTCGTCCGGAAGTACTGCTGCGCGCCGTAATAGAAATACCGTTTATTGACCGGAATATGGTCCGCGGACAACAGGCTGACCTGCTTGGTCTGCTGGCTTTTGATCGTCGTTGGCCGCTGTAAACTGTAGAGGTGATATTCGAAAAAGCTTTGCTGCGAAAACTGCGGGCTTGCCGCCTTGGCGGACAATTCGGAAAGAGCGCCGATCGCGTCCCTGGCGCCGCGCTCGTCTATCACGCGGTTCACGTCGCCGGCAACCAACTTGAGCTTCGCGTTGCGGTACGTCGCTCCGCTTTGATTGTCCAAGGTCACCCATCCCGACAGATCCATGTTTTTGTCCTTGCTGTCGAGCACGGCGACATAGTCCGCCTTCCAATTGATGCCGCGGGTCAAGTAGCTCGCTTCGATCCTCTGGGAGCCGTTGCCGCGATTTTCGAGAGTCCACACGAGCGTGGGCTTGGAAATGAGATTCTCGGGAATCGAAGGAAAGATCAGATTGCCGGCATGGCCGGTAAAGATCCGCCCTCCCATGCGGTACACGAGCCCTTGGTTGGTGCTGAGGATCGTCACGGGAACCTCCACACCGTCCTTAAGGACCATGATTTCTTTACCGGTGAATTTCTCCAGCAGCTTCTGCGGTGTCAGCAAGTCGTATTCATAGTTCTGCTCCAGGACCTGGGGGTTAGATGCCTGAGTAAGCGACTTGATATGGACCGTCTGCGGCATAATCTTGGCCGCCACATCACCGAATCGAAGCTCCATGAGACCGGCCGGCAATTTAATCTGCCGGACATCTTTGATCAGGCCAAGGTCGCTGTTGTAGACGGTGACCGATACAGCCTCCTGATCATCCAGCCCGGTCGCAACATTCTTTGGACCTCCTCCTTTGTTCACCGTTTCACTTACCGATTGCTGCGCAACAAATAGCGTTGCAACCGCAATGCCCAAAACGCCAACTCTTACGATGATCGCGCGGAATCTCTTCATGCACCCTCCTCTAAGACGGCCTTCTCATGCCGGGTTTTCTCATTAGACAAAGAAGCGGTGAAAATGTTCCCTAGCTTATTTAGATTCTGCTGATGAAGAACCGTATGAATGCTTCGACTGGGCTCAGCATGAACGGAAAAAACTTCAATGATTCAATTGTTACTCCGTTCGTCCTGAGGCTCTCGAAGGATGAACGGAGGCTTTGTTGCAGAATCTTATCTAACGGTCTGAGCCGGAAGTTGGAGAGCGTTTCTCGGATTTGGGCGGCAACACGGTGACCTTGATCTTTAACTGGTCGGTGGCGCGCAGCGCAGCGGCCTTTTTGTCGGAAGAGGGCCAGGATTCTGATTCAATAGAGCCTAAACCGAGAAGTTCCTTCTTGAGCTGATCATATTGAGCGCGTGGAATAGTTAGCCAGACATCTTGGGCTTTTTCGCTCTCCGGGATCGCCGGTAGCAGTTGGCCGAACCGCGCTTCCTTCCGTTCTTCCCGTTCCGCCGATTTACCTAACGCTCCGAGGCTCTCCCCGCGTTGCGCGTTCGTCCGTTGCGCGCGCCGGACGATGATATCGACGTCGGGGGCAGGCTGTACCTGCTCAAGCTTCGATGTCGACAATGATCCCGGTTGGCTGCGGCTCAAGGAGTCAGCGGAAGCCGGCGCTGAAGGGGTGAGTTCTGCCGCTGTGGAACCTTTTTTTCCTTGAGAAGCAACGTCCCCGGCGCTTGCGCCCGTCCCGAGTCCTCTCGCCGACGATTGCTTGTCCGCGCCGGCTGATTCGTCAAAGCCGGGGGCTGGTTTCTTTGGCGGTGGGCTGGAAGGTTGCTCGGGTTCCTGCGTCCTCGCAAACTCTCGCCGGTCTTGGAGCACATTCGATTCTTCCCTGCGGCTCGTTGGCTGAGCAACCTCATCCGCCAGTTTCGGCTTCGATTCCGATTCCGGCGCTTGTAGTGCTCTAGACGGCGTCTCGTTGGCGCGCGCCTTTTCTTTCTTCTGCGCACTGGCGTCAAATTCTTCCCGCGGCCCGGTCGCGCGCGCCGTCTCTTTTTTCTCCAACATGCCAAACGCCGGCTCCGCCGCCGGCTGCGCCTGCTTGCGGGGTGAATCCTTTTCAAGAAGATAAACTGCCAGGATGCTAATCAGGACGACCGCCGTGGCGTGGATCGGAATCTTGATTCTGAGCGGGAATAGCAAGCGCTCCCACAAACTCGGCTTGGTTTCAATCTCGCGAACTTGCGCCATCACGCGCTGGGTGAATCCGAGAGGAGGATCGACCGTGGGAAGACTTGCCACGTGCCGAATGCAGTCCGCAAGGCTCTCGGCCTCAGCACGGCATTGAGAGCAGGAGGCCAGATGCCGCTCCGCGTCTGTGGTCGTGGTCGGGTCGAGGGACTTTTCGAGATATTCCGAAAGGCGTGTCTGAACTTCGTCGCAATTCATGGTTCGTTTCCGTTCGAGGACACATAAGCGGTAAGCCGCAATTTGAGCGCCTGCCGCGCGCGGTATAGCCGCGACTTTACGGTGCCGAGGGGGACTGCGAGGATCTGCGCAACCTCTTCGTAAGGCACATCGTGCAAGTCTCTAAGCAAGATGATTAAGGCGTCATTGGGTTCGAGACTACCCAGCGCTCTTTGCACTCGTTCTCGGGTTTGCTTTTGTTCCAATGCGTGTCCCGGATCGAGCCGGTGGTCGCTTACCGGGTTCGCGGTGTCTAAAGGCGCCGTGCGTTGTTGCCATTTGGCCATGGTCTTGCGCTGCGTGCTCGCGTGATTGAGCGCGATTCGATATAGCCACGTTGAGAAACTCGCATCGCCGCGAAACTGGCGGATCGACCGGTAGGCGGAAAGAAACACTTCCTGGGAGATCTCCGCGGCTTCCTCGTAGTCACCGAGCACGCGATAAACCAGATTGAAAATCGTTTTTTGATAGCGGCGCACCAAAACCTCGAAAACATCTATTTCCCCTCGGCGCAGCCGCTGAACGCACTCCAGGTCGCTGATCCCTTCAGACACCTTCCCCTCCAACGCCATTAGACTGCGCCGTCAAAAGAAAGTTCCCGGATGGCCAACCTGCTGAGAACAAACGTTTTTTAGCGTGTGTTGCCGCCTCCTCTCGTGCGCAAAGACAATATAGCGGAAGTCGCGGAAGAGCGATGATGGGTCTGATTAGCCGAGCGCTTTCAGCTCTTCGATGTAGTCTTTGAATCCAGCTTCCAAATCATACTCGGGCTGCCAATCCAGGAGTTGCTTGGCCTTGGCAATGACCATCGGTTGCTTGGCGGAACGGGGCGGTTTTCCGGGAACCAGCTCAATTTGGAGCTTGGGTAAGAGCTTCTCCGCGATCGCAACCAGCTCATCGAACTTGACGACAACACCGGTGCCGATGTTCAGGACGGTGGGCGCCGGTAGGGAAACGGTCGCGGCTTTGTCCAACGCGCGACCCAGGTCCTTGTAATAGATGTATTCAAAATCGCGCGCTTGTTCTTGCTGGATGCGCACGACGCCGCCTTTGAT
>JBOHVR010000393.1:0-5585 GCA_050735755.1 Binatia bacterium | reverse complement strand
GATAAGCGCTTCAATCAATCGAGTGCCTTGACGGAGCACGATTTGTTCCTGCTTGGCTTCCCTCTCATTGAACCCAAGCTTCTTTGACTCCGCTGCCGTATTTGAGCCGTAAAGCGCGAAGGGGACTGGATCCGGCGAGTGGGTTTTGAGCGCTATAGGGGTGGCGTGATCGGAAAGGAGAAGCAGCTTCCAGTCCTGCCAACGAGGCATTCCGCGCAGCAAAGTTCCAATAACCTTTTCGTCAATGTCCTCGATGGCTTTGATTTTGGCGTTAAGGTCCCCCATGTGACCGGCTTCGTCGGTCGCCTCGATGTGAACGAACATAAGGTCATGGTTTTCCAGCCCGCTCAACGCGTAGTCGCCTTTGCCCTTGTAATTGGTGTCCAGGAAGCCGGTGATTCCCGGGACATGCACGCGCTCTAACCCGGCGTAGAATCCCAGGCCGTTGATGATATCGACCGCGGAAATGACCCCTCCCTTGATGCCAAAGCGCTCTGTCAATGCCGGCAGGGCCGGCGCCCTCCCCTGCCCCCAAAGCCAGATTGTTGTGGCTCTTCTTTCTCCCCTTTCTTGGCGCCTCTGATTGACGACGTGGGCCGCGAGCAGCTTTTGCGACTCCTGCATGAGCGCATTCAGGAATTCAGCATCCTCGCCCTGCGGCAGATGGCGGCCGATTCTTTGGTCCGTGATGTCGTGGGGCGGCGTCGTTGCCATTTTTTCTTTGCCGTCGCGCCATACCATCAGGTGGCGGTAGCTCACGCCGGAATGAAACTCGATCCCGTCTCGCGCGAGAGCCCGATTCAGATCGCGAATTATCTCACCCGCCTCGGCCGTCGTGATGTGGCCGGCGGTAAAGTCCTCCATGACCGCGTCGTCCCCTTCGGCGCGCACCGTTACGAGATTGCAGCGAAAGGCAATATCCTGCGGGCCTAGCCGCACTCCCATACTCGCGGCTTCGAGTGGAGAACGCCCGGTATGGTAGATAGCCGGATCGTAACCGAGGATCGTCATGTTCCCGATATCGCTGCCCGGCGGGAATCCCTCGGGGATGGTATGCACCAAACCAAAGACTCCGTGGGCGGCAAGCCAATCCATATTCGGCGTTCTCGCTTGCTCCAGCGGCGTTTTCCCGCTTAAAGCGGCGATCGGCCAGTCAGCCATGCCGTCGGCTTGGACAATAACGTATTTCATGCGACCGCTTCTCCTTTGAAAATCGCCGTCAGAGACTCCATGTATGGGGAAGACGAACCGGCTGTGAAGACTGACAAATCGCAATGTCCGGCTCCTTGGGCCCGCGCCCGTGTGCCAACCAACACTTCGCCGCCGCGCAACGCGCCTTCCCTTTGCGCCTTGATAAGCCCGATTGGCTCCCGTCTTCGCGGGCCTTGCTGATTGCGACAGTGATGCCCCGATCCTTTCCTGTGCGAGCCGATCTCATTGGGTTACGTGTCATGGATTTTTCCAAATCGGCATCCAAACCGGGTCCGCGAGATTGAAATCCCGGGTGCGGATTATCTGTAGAGCGTGTTTAATCTTGCCAACCGTCGTTTGTTCGAGTGTAATCACAAAGGGCAGGATCAACGAGCGATCGGTCGCTAAGCCGTAACTCTGCGCGAGTTGTTGCAGCTCATCGGCGCTGTGCGAAAGCTGCCAGATCTCAGCGACATTGATGCCCTCCATGCCGAAAACCTGGCAAATCTCGCCCACGATACCCGGCCGGTCGCGCACGATAAAGCGAAGATAGAAGCAAGCCTGGATCTGATCCTCCGGTTGAAACGCGAGTCCGCGCGAATTCTCCGCGGCCGGACGCGGTAAAGGGTGCTTGCGGCCGCGCGCAAGATCGCAAACGTCGCCCAAAACGGCGACTGCGGTCGGCCCGCCGCCACTGCCCGGCCCGATGAAAGCATAGTTCCAATCCCTGCCGCCCGACTTATCGGCCCCGGGACTGTCATTTATTCTGCCGGCGCTGCGATTGCCGTTAAGAAAGACTGCGTTCGTAGGCCCATCAACGGTCCCCACGAGATGGTCTTGCGGCACAAGGAAAGGAGCCGCCAGCGCTTCGATCTGGTCATTAGCCCGTCGGGCGGTTGCGAGATGCTTGATCGTGCACAATCCCCTGCGTCCGGCGTAGAGAAAATCGATCGCCTGGATCTCCTCGATGCCTTTGCGGAAAATCACGCCGGGCTGAACGTGCACTCCAAAGGCCACGGCCGCCAGAAGGATTAGCTTGGCTTCAGCATCAAGCCCGCTTGTGTCAGCGCTTGGGTTAGTCTCGGCATAGCCCAACCGCTGGGCTTGTGCCAGGGCCTCGGCGAAAGATTTGTTTTCTTTCTTCATCGCGGAGAGAATGAAGTTGCAGGTTCCGTTGATGATGCCGAAGATTGCTTCGGGCTCTTCGGCGGAGAAACTTTCCGCCAATGATCGAATGATCGGAATCCCGCCGCCCACGCAAGCTTCAAATCGCAGTTCACGGTCTTTCTTTAGCGCGGCCGGCCAAATCACGTTGCCGAACCAGGCCAACACGGCTTTGTCGGAAGTCACAACATCTCTGCCGTTTTCAAAGGCGCGCATGATATAATCTTTGTAAGCGGAAAGCTCCGACCGATCGTGCGCTCCGAGAACTTCGATGATGATATCCACATCCGAGTGGTCGATTACCTCTTCAGCGCTACGGGTGAAGAGATCCGGATAAGTCTTGTGCCATTTTTTGCTTTCAGGATGGCGCGTGTAGATTTTCTTGATCTGCAGCTCCACGCCGGTGCGCGCGGCGATCTCCGGCGCGCGCTGAAAGAGAATGTCCTGAATCGCCTCACCCACGACTCCCGAACCCAGCAATCCCAGTTTAGCGCAAACCATCAGTTTCTCCGGCCTCACTCGCCTTCGCCGCGATTGCCCGCCTCCCGCACCGAATGATTATCTTAAGAGATGTTCCAGGAAACTCAGTCCAGAAGCTCGCCCAGCGCTCGACGGATCGTTCTGACGGCCTGGCGGGTCCGGTGCTCGTTCTCGATCAGGGCGAAACGGACAAACTCATCGCCATATTCGCCGAACCCAATCCCCGGCGATACCGCCACCTTGGCTTCCTTGAGAAGAAACTTGGAGAATTCCACCGATCCCATCTCTTTGCACCCATCGGGAATTTCCGCCCATACAAACATGGTTCCTTTGGATTTTTTAATGTTCCACCCCACGCGGGAGAGCCCGTCCACGAGAGTGTCCCGGCGACGGCGATAAGTCTCGCGGATGACGGCAACGGCATCCTGCGGTCCATTTAAGGCATGAATGGCCGCGATCTGAACCGGCTGGAACATCCCATAATCGAGATAGCTTTTTATCCGCGCCAGCGCGTTTATCAGAACCCTGCTTCCCACCGCGAATCCGATTCTCCAGCCCGGCATATTGTAACTTTTGGACAGTGAGAAAAACTCAATGCCCACGTCTTTTGCGCCGGGAACCTGGAGAAGACTCGGAGGCGAATAGCCATCAAAAGCCAGATCGGCATAGGCAAAGTCATGAATCACGAGAATCTCGTGCTCCTGAGCAAAACGCACCACGCGCGCAAAGAAGTCCAGCTCGACGACTTCGGTCGTTGGATTGTGCGGAAAACTGACAATGATGACCTTTGGCCGCGGCCACGTCTGCTTGATCGCGTCTTCGATATGGGCCAGAAACTCTTCACTGGAGCGCATCGGAATACTGCGCAGGTCGCCACCGGCCAAAATCACCGAGTACTGATGGATGGGGTAGGTCGGGCTGGGGCAGAGAACGACGTCGCCCGGATCGACGATCGCCCACACGAGATGTCCCAATCCTTCCTTGGCGCCAAGGGTGACAATCGCTTCCGTGTCGGGATTAACGTCGACTTCAAAGCGCCTCTTGTACCAATCAGCGATGGCTAGCCGGAGCTTGTAGATCCCCTTCGAGGCGGAATAACGGTGGTTATGAGGTTTCTGGGCAGCCTCAAGCAGCTTCTCAACGATATGAGGGGGCGTGGGCTGATCCGGATTGCCCATGCCGAAGTCCACGATATCTTCTCCCCTCCTGCGCGCTTCGAGCTTGAGATCATTGATGATATTGAAGACGTAAGGAGGAAGCCTCTTGATACGGCGAAATTCCACTTTTTCTTCTCTGTAGTTTTGCGGCTCAGCGACCTTCTCGAGCCGAAATAGCCTTACCCTTCCCTGTCTGTTGCTGACTGCCGACCCCTGACAGCCTTAATTTATAAGATATCCCAAGTCGTCGTGCAAATCGCACACGGTGAGCGTGCTCCGTAATCGCTTCACGAACCGCCTCAACGGGCCACGGATTTCCGATCACTGCTCAACCCGTCCTTTCCTTTCTCAACCAATATTCCCCAACTCGAGCCTTTCACCCCAGCGACGTTGCAGAATCGCCTTGAGCGGTCTCGACTCCGGCCGCTGCAGCGTAGGATCCAAGGCCAGCCAACCCATGGCTTCCTTGCGCGCCGCCAGAAGAAGCTCGGAATCACGGATGAGATTGGCCAAGCGAAAATCAGCCAGTCCGGATTGGCGCGTGCCCAGGAACTCGCCGGGGCCGCGCAGCGTAAGGTCCGCCTGCGCGATCTTAAATCCGTTGTGTTCTCTTTGCAGGATGCGGAGGCGGTGCAGCGCGTCGAAACCGGCGCCCGCCGAACAAAACAGAAAGCATGCTGATCGCTGGCTCCCCCTCCCGACCCGGCCGCGCAACTGGTGCAATTGCGAGAGTCCGAATCGATCGGCGTGTTCGATCACCATGAGGGTGGCGTTGGACACGTCGATTCCCACCTCGATCACTGTCGTTGCGACCAGCACCTGCGTGCTGCCCTCTTTGAAGCGGAGCATCGCGGCTTCACGTTCCGAGCTGCTCATCCGCCCGTGAATGAGTCCAAGGCGTAGTGCCTTGAAAGCTCCCGCCGAGAGCTCCTCAACCATACGGGTTGCGTCACGCAAGTTGAGCCGCTCTGAGTTTTCAATGAGCGGGCAGACAACGTAAGCCTGGCGCCCCTGCCGGATGCCCGCGGCGATCCGCCGGTAAATATCGGGGCGGTTGGGTTCGCTTACCAACCAGGTTTGAATGGGCGATCTCCCGGGCGGAGACTCTTCAAGCGAAGAAAGTTCCAGGTCACCGTACAGTACCAGGGCGAGGCTCCGCGGAATCGGCGTTGCGCTCATCAACAAGATGTCCGGCTGCGGCCGATCGGGAGTGGAAGCAGCCGCCCAATGCGCCAGACCGCGCAACGCCATACGCTGCGCCACGCCGAACCGATGCTGCTCGTCGATCACGCCCAGCCCCATGCGCGGCGCGTAAACTCCTTCCTGGATCACCGCGTGGGTGCCCACGATGAACTGCGTTTCCCCGTCTCCAATCCGCTGCACGGCAGCCTTTTTCTGCGCGTCCGAAAGGGAACCTTTCAGGATCGCCGACGAGAGTCCTAATGTGTCCGCGTACTTCTTTAAGTTGGCGAAGTGCTGCTCCGCCAAGAGCTCCGTCGGGGCCAGCCACACCGCCTGAAATCCATTTTCAATCGCGCGCAGAGTGGCAAACCAGGCGAGAATCGTTTTCCCCGACCCCACGTCTCCTTGAAT
>JBOHVR010000392.1:0-4293 GCA_050735755.1 Binatia bacterium | reverse complement strand
CTCCGGAATCGTCGTATGGCTTGGGTCTAACACAGGCGTGTTGACCTACAACACCAAACTTGTCCCCAGCGACAAAGCGCCTAAGAGTTGGGATAGCTGTCTCGATCCTTATTTTAAGAGCAAGTTTAGTGTGGATACGAAACCGAACATTTTGACTTGGCTCACGCCGAAGTGGGGCGAGGAGAAGGTGCTATCTTTTGCGCGCCGGCTCAAAGAAAACAAGGCCGTTTTTAGCCGCGGGAATACGCGCAATATTACCCAGCTAATCTCGGGTGAAGTTGTGCTGAACTGCGGCATGTACATCCATACCGCGGAACGAGTTATGAGACAGGACCCATCCGCTCCCGTTAAAATAGTCATCCCTGATCCTTTTCCTATCTCTTATCACGAGCCGGAAGCGGTTTACGCCAATTCAAAGAACCCGCACGCGGCGTTGTTGTGGATAGAGTTCTTGGCTTCTAAGGAGGGGCAAGAGACGGTCGAGGGTCTTGAACCTGGCAGAGGGTCTTTTCTCGTTGAAGGCACACTGGCGCACAAATATGCAAAAGGTTCGAATGTGTCTTTCTGCGGTGATCAGTGTCGGGAGGACGAGGAAAAACTAATGCAGCGCATCGCGGTGGAAGCGTGGGGCGCGCCCAAAGTAGGAGCGGCGCCGAAGTAACAAGAGACAGAAATCGTGCGCTCAGCAGGGAGGCCTCAATGAAAATATCCAAGGGTGCCGTGATCGGTCTGACCATTGGGCTCATTCTTTTTCGCTTTGCCCCTCTCTCTCCGGCGGCCCAATCGAAGCAGGGAATGATCTCCCTCAGCCGAGAGCAGATCCTGGAGGGAGCCAAAAAGGAGGGGAAAGTCAGGGTTACCCCTGGGCATGATGAAAGCGCGATTCCCACCCTCGTGAAAGGTTTTCAAAAAAAGTACCCTTTCATCCAAACAACATGGGGCATTGTGGGGGGAACCGAGGCAGGCCAGAGGCAACTTTTTGAGATGGCAGCCGGGACTTCGAACGTGGACGCATTCAGCCCCAGCAGCGCTTTCTTTAGCGATTATTTCCGCAAGGACTTGATCAAGAAGTATGACTTGCGGGCGATGTCGAAGGCAGGTCATCTTAAGATTCCCTTGGAGATGATCGACGATTCCGGCGTGGTCGCCTGGTTGGGCACGAACACGGGGGTGCTTGCGTACAACACGAAGCTCGTGCCCCCAGGAAAGGCGCCGAAGAGCTGGGAGAGTTGTCTCGATCCGCAGTGGAAAGGAAAATTTAGCGTCGACACGAAACCCAATGTGTTTGCTTGGCTTGCACCTGTTTGGGGCGAGGAGAAACTCTTGAGTTTCGCCCGGCGCCTAAAAGATAATAACCCGGTCTGGGGTCGAGGTAACACCCGTAACATCACCGCGCTGAGCACGGGCGAAGTTTCCCTTAACTGCGGAATGTATATCCAGGTCATCGAGCGCACTCTCAGAAAGGATCCCACGCTCCCCATCAAAATGGTGATTCCGGATCCGTTCCCGATGTCCTATCATGAGCCGGAAGCGGTTTATGCTAATTCGAAAAACCCTCATGCCGCATTGCTGTGGATAGAGTTCATCGCTTCCAGGGAGGGTCAGCAACTTGCCGAATCGATTGAAACCGGTAGAGGTTCCTTCTTGGTCGAGGGCACTTTGGCGCATAAGCTTGCCAAAGGCGCGAATATCTCGCTTTGTTCGGACGATTGCCGTCACCGCGAAGACAAACTGATGGAGCGCATCGCTGTGGAAGCGTGGGGTTTGCCGAAAGTGGGAGCGAGGCCGAAGTAAACAACTCGCGAGTGTATGTCGCACAGATTTGCTGGATAATCCGATGGCGCTTAGCTACGCGGAAACGACAGTTGCCCAAGGATTGCTGAACGGCATCGGACGGCGCGCTTTCAGAGGGGGTCTCTTCGCGCTCGGCCTTTTGGTATTGTTCTGGCTCATCGTTCTGCCTTTGTTGATGGTCGTGATGGTGAGCTTCCGCTCGGGCACCCCGTTGGATCTCGGCCCGTTTACGTTCGCGAACTACGCGCTGACTTACAGCTATCCGCTTACTTACACAACGCTCGTTAACTCACTTCTATATGCCGGCGTGAGCGTGGCCATCGTTATGGTCGTCGCGATACTCTTTGCATGGCTGGTCGAGCGGACCGATATGCCGTTTCGCAGCCTTGCCTGGGCGTTGATTCTTCTGCCCATCGGCATGCCTTCGTTTCTGCTGACGATGAGCTGGATCCTCCTGCTCAATCCGCGGGTTGGCGTGCTGAATGTAATCTTGAGATGGGTCCTCGGCTTTTTCGGACTCACGTTGGAAACGGGCCCGTTCAACATCTACTCTTTGGGCGGAATGATTTTCGTCAATAGCATTACCGGCTTGACCACCGTGTTTTTGCTCGTCGTCGGGGCGTTTCGACTGATCAATCAAGAAATTGAGGATGCCGCTCACGTGTGCGGGGCGAATAAGAAAGTGACCTTGTGGAAGGTCACTCTGCCCGTGCTGATGCCGGCGCTGACGGTCGCAACGCTTTACAAATTCGCCGGTGACTTGAACGACATGGACATTCCTTTGCTGCTGGGCCTGCAGAAGCAGATTTATGTTCTGCCCACCTTGATCTTTTTCAGCGCCTTCTACAGCACGCCGATCGAGTGGGGTCTGGCGACGGCGCTTTCTTCCCCCTTCATTATCATTGCAATTTCTCTTTCCTACGCTTTCTTTCACTTCATCATCAAGCAGGCGGAGCGACAGAAATATGTGACGGTCACCGGCAAGGCTTCGCAGACGCGCCGGATCGAGTTGGGCAAGTGGCGGTATCCCGCCTTCGGTCTTTTCCTGCTTTATTTCATGCTCAGCACCGCGCTTCCGTTGCTCATTCTGATGTGGGCTTCACTGCTGCCGAGCTACCGGCCGCCCTCCTGGGAAGCCCTGAGTCTGCTCACGTTCAGCAAGTATCTCGATATCGCGAACTGGCCGAATATCGGTCGGGTTTTGATCAATACGCTTATTCTCGGTGCGAGCACCGCGATCTTCTCCATGCTGGTGGCTTTTTTCATTTCCTGGATCGTGGTGCGCTCGCGCGCCCCCGGCCGGTTTTTCCTGGATGCCGCCGTTTTTGTGCCCCACGTTCTTCCCGGCTCGGTGGTTGCGCTCGGCTTGGTCTTTACCTACTTGCATCCGGCCTTCCGGTGGCTTCCGATCTACGGGACCCTATGGATCATGGTGGCGGGCCTGCTGGTAACCTATTTGCCTTTTTCGACGCGGCTTATGAACGGCGCATTGACGCAGATCCACAAGGAATTGGAGGAGGCTGGGATGGTGAGCGGGGCGCGCCGGCTCACGGTGTTGCTGAGAATCACGCTACCGCTGGTTCTGCCGCCGTTTGTCATGGGGTTCATCTGGGTCGCGTCCCACGCGTTTCGGAGCCTGACGATTCCGCTCATGCTGAGCACTCCCGAAACCGAGACGGTCAGTGTCTTGTTGTTTTTTCTGTGGGATCGAAATGCGGATTTCTCCGGAGCTGCCGCTTTGGGGATGCTTTTGATCATCACGGTAAGCATCTTGACCCTTTTCTCGCGGCGCTTCGTGGAGGAGGCGTTTAGCGGCCGCCAGAGATCTTGACGGCGCAAAACTCTATTGCAATCGAACGGGCAAATCACTAGAATCCGCTTCCTTGCAAAGCAACCGGACGAAAGCTTGGCCGGCCAAAGAGGCCGCTCGAAAGAGACAATCAGCCCGTTAGCGTCTCAAGGTGGTTGAACAAATTGGATGAATCTAGTAAGGGCATAAACCGTGCGCAATCAACCGCTGGCTGGAAACCGAGGTAAGGGAAAGCAATCATGCTCAGCAGAGAAGAAAACGAACTCTTGACGCAAGTCGGACCCGGCACTCCCATGGGCGAGCTTTTGCGCCGCTACTGGCATCCCATCGCTGGTCTGGCCGAGATGCAGCAGTATCCGACCAAGCTTGTGAAGGTCCTGGGCGAGTCGTTGGTTCTTTATCGGGATAAGAAGGGCCGCTTGGGCCTGATTGGCGATACCTGCGCGCACCGCAGAGTCGCGATGATCTACGGCATCCCGGAGGATGATGGTTTGCGATGTCCCTACCATGGCTGGAAATACAATCGAGAAGGCCGCTGCATTGAGATGCCGGCCGAGCCCCCCGAGAGCACGTTCAAAGAAAGAGTGGCGATAGCGGGATACCCGGTCGAAGAGTTAGGGGGCTTGGTTTTTGGGTATCTGGGGCCGAAACCGGTTCCGCTGCTCCCGCGATGGGACTTACTGGTAACG
>JBOHVR010000391.1:0-2295 GCA_050735755.1 Binatia bacterium | reverse complement strand
GAACCACACGGTAGTGGTCAAGGATGCGCTGCTCCAGTCCGATCCGTCGCTGGTGCCCCGGCTGTTCGCCGGCTTCGAAGCCGCCAAGGCGCAATTCCTGAAGCAGCTCAGCTCAGGCGCCGAGCTGCCGGCCGACGCACAGGTGCTGGCCAGGCGCCGGAGCATCGTGGGTGACGATCCGTTCCCCAATGGACTAGAACGCAATCGCAAAGCGCTGGAGGCCATCGTCCGGTTCGCGCACGAGCAGAAGATTCTGCCGCGGGCGGTCAAGCCGGAGGAAATCTTCGCGGCCAACACGCTGAACCTCGCGTAGCGGCCAAGGCCGCGGGCGTGCGGAATCATTAATTAACGCGGCGAACCGTTTTCCTTTATGTGCAGGGTGGATTGCCGATCGATCTTGAAACGGCGCGGATCGGCTGGATTGGACCGTCTCCAGCTCAAGAATGAGGTCTTTCTTCTTTCGCCGGGCCCATTCAGAGAGCGTAGAACGCGCGGGGGTTATCGCTAAGGATCTTCTTCGGTACCTGTAGGGGGATCTCTCCGTCTTCCCCCAACCGCTCGATGTAGTTGAGCGCCTCTAGGACCCCAGACTGGTCGTCATGGCTGTAGTCGGTCCCGATCATGAGACTATCCTCGGCACCAAATTTCAGCAGATAGGGCACATCATCACTGGTCTGGCAGGTTACGTAGAAACGGTTCGCCCGCAAAAAGTCTTCCTGGAGATTAATTGGGCGTTCGGCGTAGAACTTCAGTATCCCGCTGTACGCATTTTTGGCTTTCAAGTCGGCAATGACGTGAGGCACCCAGGAAGCCATCGCCTCGATGACGCCGAAGCGGAGCGTTGGGAATCTCTCGGGAATTCCCCTCATGGCCAAAATGGGAAAACAGCCAATCTGCGGCCTCACAGTGAACGGCGCATCCCCGCGACCAGCGGCGGCGGAACTAGAGAGGTTCTCACCGCCTGTATGGATGCAAATCGGTAAATCTAAACGCATCGCCTCTTCATAAAGGGGGAAGAAGTAGGGATCGCTAACAGGTTTCCCGCCGCATTCGAAGGCCCTCTTGTAGACGCCACACGCGTTGTGTTCCTTACCGAACCGCAGCTCCTCCAGAGCCTTGTCCATGCTGCGCAGTGGCGGCACGATTACCCATCGCAGCCTCCCGTCCGCCTCTGCCGTCCGGTCCGCAAGCCAACGGTTGTAGCTCCTGTAGAGCGCAAGTTCCATTTCGGGGCGGTCGGTGGGCACAGCAAGCAGATAGGTGGGGTAGATCACCTGAACATCCACGCCCAGTTCGTCCATGTGCCGCACGCGGGCCTGGACATCCAGGAGTTCTCGGGTCGCCCGGGTCGTGCCTGTTCTCTTGTCATCGCGCCACCGGCGCAAGCCCAGTCGCCCGTCGACGAGCCAAAATCGGTGTGGCCGGCGGTCTCCCGGCACAACGGGCTTTCCCGGATCGATCGTGGTTGGCTTAAATCGACTCTCCGCTTCAGTCATGTACTCCCACGTTGCGTCCGTCTCATCAACATGGGCGTCAGCATCAACTATTCCTGCTGCGTGTATCATGGTGCGGTTCTCCATTCTTGGCGCTACTTTGATGCGCCTTTTACTTTGTCACCGTGGGAAATCCATACGCCTCTGAAATGTCCTTCATGTAGTTTCCCATTTTGTCAATATATTGCCAGTCCATTACTGAGACCTTCTTCCCGCGAACTAGCTGTTCCAGTTTCGAGTGCGGGGAATAGATCGAGGATTTCAGAGGCTCAACATCGTCGCTCCTCTTCTCTTTCTCAATTTTTTCACTCGACCACTTACAGTCTCTCCCATAATCTTAGAGAATCCAGTCCGGAATAGCGTGCCACGCATCATCTGACGCGATGAACGCGACACGACCGATCACCCATGCTGGTAAATCGGCCTCTACATTACAATGAGGACTCACGAACCGTCAAGAAACTGAAGACAAGATCGAGGATGCGAGTTGCCGGCGGTACGATCCCAAGTCTTCTCATATCCAAATGGGGTGACGGAATCGCTAAGCAGTTTTAGGGTGACATTTTGGCTTAACTACCACGTTGCAAACCGCCCTAAGTTGACACAAGACCTGGTCTCGCATACGCTCTGCCAAAAAATACGGCAGAGAGTGGGCCAAACCTTATGGGTAACCTCTTACGAGTGGCATATGAGTCAAATGGCTTTTATTCACGGGGCCCCGGGCAGGAGGATGCTCCGAGTCGTTTGTCTGCACAGACACGAAACTTCCTCTCCGCCACTGCGACCCGTGCCACCACAGCAG
>JBOHVR010000390.1:0-3072 GCA_050735755.1 Binatia bacterium | reverse complement strand
GTCGTACGCCGAATTCTCCCGCGCCAGCTCGAGCGCAATGGCCAGCATGTTGAGACAATACATGCCCATCCAGCTCGTCCCGTCGGATTGCTCGATGTGCCCGCCTGTCGGCAAGGGAGCGCTGCGGTCGAAGACTCCGATGTTGTCCAGCCCCAGAAATCCGCCTTGGAACACGTTTCTTCCTTCGGCGTCCTTGCGGTTGACCCACCAGGTAAAGTTCAACAGAAGCTTGTGAAAGACGCTCTCGAGAAATTTACGGTCGCCCTTGCCGCGCCGCTTTTTTTCGACCTTGTAGACGCGCCAGGCGGCCCATGCGTGCACCGGCGGATTGACGTCGCTGAACGCCCACTCGTAGGCCGGCAGTTGGCCGTTAGGATGCATGTACCATTCGCGCAGCATCAAGATGAGTTGCTCCTTGGCAAAGTCCGAATCGACGAGCGCGAGGGGAATGCAATGGAAGGCAAGGTCCCAGGCGGCATACCAGGGGTACTCCCACTTGTCCGGCATCGAAATCACGTCCGCATTGTAGAGATGCGTCCACTCGTGATTGCGGCCGCGCAACCGCTCGGCAGGAGGTTCAGGCCCCTCCGGGTCGCCGCGCAACCACCGGCTCACGTCGTAGCCATAGAACTGCTTGCTCCACAGCATGCCCCCAAGCGCCTGCCTCATCACGTTTCCTGCGTCTTCGGGTAGACCCAAAGGGATGACCGTTCGATAGAACTCATCGGCTTCCTCACGCCGCTGCGAAAAAATACGGTTGAACTCCGTGCCGAATACGCTACCCCCTCCCTGCTGGAAACTCTGATTCGTGAGGCGCAGGCACACCACGGAAGAATCTCCAGGCTCGATCGTCAAACGGTAATGCGCCGCCGCTTTGGTGCCGGCCCGCTCGGGATTTACGGCTTCTTTGCCGCCGTGAACGATATAATCGTTGATTGCGTCCTTGGCATGAGGCCGATCATTTTCAACGTTGTAGAGTTTCTTTTTGTTCGTTTCGTTTTCCGTAAATAGGAGTTCCGGGTTGCCGCCACAAAGCAGCCAACGGTCGCCATAATAAGGGTGGCTAAGATGCACGGCGGCGCCTTTCTTGACCGGTTCGTCCTGGCGCAGGCGCGGCGGTCTTTCGCCCGATCCCCACGACCAGGTGTTGCGAAACCACACGGTCGGAAGAAGGCGCAACTCCGCCGCCTCCGGACCGCGATTGAATACTTCAATCCGGACCAGAATATCCTCCGACGTGTTCTTCGCGTATTCAACGAGAACATCGAAATACCGGTCGCCGTCGAAAATTCCCGTGTTGATCAACTCGAACTCCAAAGCGTTCCGCCCGCGCTTCCGGTTCTCCTCCACCAGCCGCAGGTAGGGAAACTCACCTTGGGGGTACTTATAGAGGTACTTCATGTAGGAGTGAGTCGGAGTGGAGTCGAGGTAAAAGTAATATTCCTTTACGTCCTCGCCATGATTGCCCTCACTGCCGGTCAGTCCGAAAAGGCGTTCCTTCAGGATGGGATCGCGTCCGTTCCACAGGGAAAGAGCGAAGCAGATCAACTGATGCCGGTCGCTAATGCCGGCAATGCCGTCTTCACCCCAACGGTAGGCGCGGCTGCGCGCGTGATCGTGAGGCAAATAATCCCACGCCGTGCCGTAGGCGCTGTAGTCTTCGCGCACCGTTCCCCACTGGCGCTCCGAAAGGTACGGGCCCCAACGTTTCCAGTTGACTTTGCGCTCGCGCGCTTCCTGCAATCTGATTTCTTCTTGGGTCACATCAGTCTCCTTCAAAGTTCTCCGTGGGCCAATTCTCCTTAACTATGTCTTCGCTCGCCCCTGATAACCGGCAACTGGCTACCTTTCGATCAACTGCACCGCATGCCCATCCGGGTCGCGGACTAGAAAGCCCTTATTGAATTCCAACGTTCGCTCGGGAAGCGTCACGGGTCCAGGCGAAACAAATCGTGCATGCTTTCCCTTTACTTTCTGCGCGGCTGCCTCAGCGCTGCTTACTCCCATCCCTGTCTGCCAGTGCCAGAGATCGTTGGCACGGGTATCGCTCGGCGCGGGCCTTCCGTCGCTCGGCGCGAGGTAATCCAGAAACTCAACGCCAGGCCCACTTTGGGCCTTGAGGCCGCTGATGCGCAAGCGCGCGCCGAAAACGTTATTCAAGCGTTCTTGCTCTATGCCATAGTTTTCACTTTCGCCGGCAAGCTTCATCCCGAGCACGTCACGATAGAATTTCAGGCTTCGCTCGGTGTCTGAAACCACAATGGCCGTGTGGTCAATGCCCAGAAACAGGCGGTCCTTCCTTTGCCACCGCGATTCTCCTTTTCCGGGCGGAAAGTAGATGACCTCCAGATTATGTCCGTCCGGATCACGAAAATAAAACGCCCGGATGCCTGCCGCCGCTTTGTTCCAGTCCGGAATGCGCTGCGGTCCCGTGGACGCGTGCTGCGCCTTATGCGCGCGCAGGTGCTGGTAGGCCCTGTCCATGTCGCTTACGACAATGGCGATATGTTGGAACCAATGATCATTGCTGCGCGAGTCTACCGGAATCGGCCTCCCTTTGGGCGCGAGGTATTCGGTTAGTTCGATGAACTCCTCTCCCAGTTTCATACGCGCGACTCTCATCCGCAGTCCGAACAATCCCTGCAACCGCTCGTACTCCGCACCCCACACCTCGACGTCTGAAACTTTTTCGAATGATAAAACCTTGGAAAAAAACTCCACCGACCGCTCCATGTCCGAAACCGTCATGCCTACGGCCTCCACCGACTTGACAACCTGACCCCCCGCTAGCCGGCAAGTAAAAAATAAAAAGGTTAAAGGCAAAAAACATAGATTAAACATAGCCGGTCTTTCTCTTGCTAGTTCGTTCGCTTTTCTTTTGTCTCTTGTTCGCCATTTCTCTATCTCTGTCTCCGTCTCTGTCTGTCTGTGTTTTTTACTTTCGCCTTTTTATTTTCATCTCATCCTGCTAACGAGATGATCCGCCACCCTCAGCGCGTTGGCCATGATGGTGAGCGCGGGGTTGACGGCGCCGCTTGAGGGGAAGAAGCTTCCGTCTACGACGTACAGGTT
>JBOHVR010000389.1:0-8713 GCA_050735755.1 Binatia bacterium | reverse complement strand
GGGCGAGATGCCGATGCCCGGCGGCTGGACGATGTCGATGGCGTGGATGCGGATGCGCGGACAGACGTGGCTCGGCGCCGCGGCGTCGTTCCGAAGGCGGCCTAACAACCGGTTGCAGCAGACGGCGCTACGCCGCCGCTGAACCGGAGCGTTAGGCACGTTCCCGACTCATTCGCCAATGGACGACGGTGCGTTGGTCACATCCCGGAGTAGGTTCGGCTGGTGCAAAGCGCAAGCCCTAAGCGGCGCTTGAGCCGATGACAACATTGTTGAGGATGCAGGCATTTTCTATAAACGGCTCAGCGGCATAACGTTGGGCCAAAAACCGAGATTGACACGGTCGTCAACACGTCCTACATTGTATGACATGAAGACAAGTGTCCTCACTATCAGACTCGATAAGGATCTAGACAACCTGTTAACCAAGGCGAGTCGTCGGTCAGGAAGAAACCGGAGCGAGGTCGCTCGGGAAGCCCTTCGACGGCAGCTTCGCATCAGCCAATTCGAAGCACTGCGGCGCAAGATCATGCCTTTTGCCGAGGCGCGCGGTTATCTGACCGACGAAGACGTGTTCGCCGACGTGTCGTGAGGGTTTTCCTCGATACGAATGTGTTGGCTAGCGCAGCGGCAACACGGGGCCTTTGTGCTGACGTTCTGCGCGAGGTTCTCGCTTCGCACGAGCTTCTAACTTCGGCTCAAGTCCTTAGTGAACTTAGACGCGTGTTGCGGACCAAGTTCGTCGTAGATCGAGATTTAATTGATGACTTCATCTGGCTAATGCGGCAGGATACGGTGCTTGCGCGGCCCGGCCAGTTGCCGGGGGTCAAAATTCAAGATCAGGATGACTTGCCTATTTTGTCGGCTGCGATATCGGCTGAAGCCGATGTCTTCGTAACAGGTGACAAGGAAATCTTATATATAGGTCGAATCGACAAACTAGTAATTCTTTCGCCCAGACAATTCTGGGAGAAACTAAAGGCCCAACCACAGCATAGAGCCGGACGCCGAAAACCGCGCCGCTCACGCTAAGCGTTAGGCGTTGTTAAATACCAACGCAACGGAGGGAAGAATGCCAGAATTGCGAGCTACCACGACCACAGGAACAAGCACGGTTCTGCCGGAGGCAGTCCTGCAAGCATTCAAAACCGGCTTGCGCGGTCCGCTTCTCTGCCCTGGCGATGATGATTACGAAGCCGCGCGCACGGTTTACAACGCCATGATCGACCGGCGGCCGGCGCTGATTGCCCGCTGCGTCGGCGCTGCTGATATCATTGCGTGCGTGCAGTTCGCTCGCGCGCAGAATCTGTTAGTTTCTGTACGCGGTGGTGGGCACGGCGTTGCCGGGAGCGCCGTTTGCGACGGCGGGCTGATGATTGATCTGTCGTCCATGCGGGGCATCCGGGTTGATCCGGTCGCGCAGACGGTACGCGCGGAGCCCGGGCTGACTTGGGGTGACTTTGACCGGGAAACGCAAGCCTTCGGACTGGCCACGACGGGCGGATTGTTTTCGCCCACGGGCATCGCCGGCCTCACGTTGGGCGGCGGCTTGGGATGGCTTCACGGCCTCTACGGCCTCGCCTGCGACAATCTGCTTTCCGCCGATGTGGTCACTGCCGACGGCCGGCTGCTGACTGCCAGCGACACCGAGAATCCGGATCTTTTCTGGGGGCTGCGGGGCGGAGGCGGTAACTTCGGCATCGTCACGTCGTTTGAGTACCGTCTCCATCCTGTCGGTTCGGTTCTTGCCGGCTTTCTGTTGTATCCAATTGCGAAAGCCACGGAAGTGTTCCGCTTCTACCGAGAATACCTGCCACAGTTACCGGATTCATGCCGAGTGGACATCGGCGTGCTCACCGCTCCGGATGGCAACCTCGTGGTTGGTGTTCTTCCTTGCTATGTTGGGGCGGTGGCCGAAGGCGAGAGTTTGGTCGAGCCATTGCGCCGCTTGGGGCCGGTCGTAGATACGGTGCGTCCGATGACGTACTGCGAGTTGCAGACCATGTTGGATGGAATCTTACCGCCCGGCCAGCGGAACTACTGGAAGTCGAGCTTCCTGCCCGACCTGAAAGACGACGCCGTCGAGAGGTTGATTGCGCTCGGGAAAGCGGCGCCTTCGCACACGTCGTTTCTCACGCTCGAGCCGCTGCGCGGTGCTGCCACCCGGGTGCCGCCCGATGCCACGGCGTTTCCGCACCGCGACGCACACTTCAGCCTGCTGATTCTGGCGGTGTGGACGGACCCGGCCGCCGACGAAGACCACATTCGTTGGGCACGCGCATCTTGGGAAGCCATACGAGTATTTGCGGCGGGACGCGTGTATGTGAACTACCTCGGCGAAGAAGGCGAAGATCGCGTCCACGAGGCTTACGGGCCAAACTACGACCGGTTGGTCGCATTGAAAAACAAATATGATCGGACCAACTTCTGGCGGCGCAACCAGAACATTCGCCCCGACGCGTAGAAGGCGGGGATGCTGGCAGGGTGCATGAGCGAATAGTGAGGAATGACTCTTTCCTGTACTAACGAAACGCCTAAAAGATCACTGGAGCGAACGCGGGCGGGCCATGTCAGTTGGCAATTCGGCTCAATGCGTTTGAGCGGACGCTTTCGCGCGCCACTCCACGCAGCGTTAAGTGTCGCAAAATCCAGCACCGCCGATGCTTAAGACTATCGGTCTCTATGTATTCGGAATTATCATCATATGGGCAGTCGTGATTTTGCAGTTCCTTCCAAATCTCCCCTCAACGGTGCTGGGATGGATATTCCTTCTGATCTTAGGTCCACCTTTGTATCTTTTGGGCGAGTGGTTCTTCGAGAAAGTATTTTCCACAGAACGTGGCCGGAGGATGTCCGACAAGCGGTTTTCGGTAAAAGAATATCGTTTGCATTGATGATTATTCTCCCTTTTCTTTTTTTGATTTTTATTCTTTCATATATTTTCGAGGGTGCGTGAAAGGTAGGCGGATGTAACCCGCCGCGTTCACGCGCCGGTCGTTATCCGGATGATTGCACAGGGCTCCTTGGAACGATGAGCGAACCAGCCGAGTTCCGAAGAAGATTGTGAACATGGCAACGGCAAAGGTGAATGGCATCCGGCTCTTTTACGAGCTTAATGGAAATGGGGAAATTCCTCTCGTCTTGGTGCACGGGTCTTGGGATTCCCACGATGACTGGGACCTAGTCGTTCCGCGCTTGGCCGATTCGTTTCGGGTCCTTACCTATGACCGCCGCGGGCACAGCAAAAGCGAGCGCCCCACTGGACGGGGCAGCGTTCGTGAGGACGTCGCCGACCTCGCTGCATTGATCGAGCACCTGGGGCTCGTGCCGGCATGGGTGGTCGGGAACTCGTTCGGCGCTTCGATCACGCTTCGGCTGGCCGGCGAGCGTCCCGAACTCCTCCGAGGCCTCATCGGACACGAGCCGCCGCTATTCGCGTTGCTCGGCGATGATCCCGCCCTAACGCCGATGCTCGAGGAAGTGGATCAGAGGATCGGTGCCGTGGTCGAGCGCATCGCCTCCGGCGATTATGCCGGTACCGCCGAGCAGTTCGTCGAGACCTTGGCGCTCGGACCCGGCACGTGGTCTCAGGTACCGTGCGAGCTCCAACAGACGCTCATCGAGAACGCACCGACGTTCCTCGACGAGGCGAGTGATCCAGAGCAGCTTGGCTTCAATCTCGACTGGATTAAAGAGTTCTCGCAGCCAACCCTCCTCACGCTCGGCGACCAAAGCCCACCGATCTTCGCGCCCGTAGTTGCCAAGCTCGCAGAGGCACTTCCGCATGTGGAGGTCCTTACGTTTGCGGGCGCTGGACATATCCCACACGTCACACACCCGGCCTGATCAGGGAAGGAGGCGAAGAGCAGAACCATGAAACCGACCAGACCCCATAACTCGGGGCTGCATCCGACGCGCTTCGCGCGCGGGTGAGCCACCACGTTAGACCCACTCCGCGATCTTATTGCCCGGTTGCCGCCATGAACGATCAACACATTTCCTTCCTGCGCCGGCGTGTTCTCGTGCGCTATCACCCATCCGCATTCTTGCTCGCAGCGCAACTGTTGAGCCTGGTGCTGTACGCCGCGTTTGACGGGGTCCACAGCGGGCGGGCTTTGCTCGGTGCGTTCGGCGTTGTGGTGTTGGCACTGGCGGTCTGGGTCGTCAACCGCAGCCCGGCGATCAACTGGATTGCCTGGGCCCTTGCGGCGCCGGCGTTCGTGGTGTCGCTCCTGTCAGCGCTGTTTGTCAATCCCACCTTGTTGGTGTCGTCATCGCTGCTGGAGGCGGCGCTGTATTTCTACACGGCCGGCAGTCTGATCGCCTACATGATGCAGGATTACCGGGTGACTGCCGACGAATTGTTCGCCGCCGGCGCTACCTTCACCCTGATCGCATGGGGATTCGCCTATGTGTATCTGGTCTGCCAGACGTGGTACCCGGGCAGCTTTGTCGGCGGGACCCATTCCGGGCAGCCGCGGACCTTCATCGAGCTCCTGTTCCTGAGCTTCACCAACCTTTCGGCAGTCGGTCTCAGCGATGTGTTGCCGAGCACGTCGTCGGCGCGGGTGTTGGTGATGCTCGAACAGTTCGCCGGCGTCGCCTACATCGCCGTGGTGGTCTCTCGGCTGATCGGGTTGACGATCCTGCGCCGGGAACGCAAGGGGGCGTCCTGACGCCCGGGAGTGTTGGCGCTGTTATGATCTAAAATGAAGAAGTTACTGCTCATCGCCATCCTTCTGGGCGCCGGCTATGTCGGATTTATCCAAGACAGCCCGTTGTGGCTAGGCCGGGGCACTGCCAACGAAAGCGACCAAATACTCGCGAGTGCCTTTGAGAGTCGAAGGAGCGGTTTTCAGGTTGAGGGACGTGGTGTCGTTGTTAAGGTTCTTGCCGATGACGCCGATGACGACAGACATCAACGATTCATTATCCAGTTGAATTCCGGACAAACGTTGTTGGTGTCACACAACATTGATCTTGCGCCACGCGTTGCCGGTCTGCGAGAGGGCGACGCCGTCCTGTTCAATGGTGAGTACGAATGGAATTCAGAAGGTGGCGTGCTTCACTGGACGCACCGCGATCCAGCCGGGCGTCATTCCGCGGGATGGTTGAAACACGATCGGCGCACTTACCAGTGAGCCATCTAACGCGTGCGAAGCTGTCAGTCGGTAAATGGGGGCCATCCTATCTTTAACTGGGTCTTAATGGGGGGCGGTGCCCGCCGTACGGAACTAACCCCTTATGGACAATCCGTTAATCGGCAAGCTTCTGCGGAGAGAATGACGGGGAAGGCCGCTTGTCACGGGGTTTCTGGGTAACTTCATTCCTGGTATGATTGAGCTATCAAAAGAATTTCCAAGGTCAAGGTCTTGCCAGGGTATCGGCTCGAACTGGAATTTGACGACGGCGTATCCGGAACTGTTGACCTCTCTGAGGAGGTCGGCAAAGGTGTGTTCGCCCTGTGTCGCGACCCGCTCGTGTTCGAACAGGTTGCTATCGGTTCAGCCGGTGAGCTGGTCTGGGGCGAGAAGATTGATCTGTGCCCTGATGCGCTCTACCTCAAGGTGACGGGCAAGAAACCGGAAGACGTTTTCCCCGCGCTGCGCTGGGAATGTGGTTATCTAATGGAAGATCGAACACGAACATTGTTTTGCGGATCTGTTCACGCAGGGCGGCGCCGATCATCCAGCAATCACCGAGTTGGCATTCTAGGACCCAGCGAGGCATTCCGCCGCGGGATGGACTACTTTTCACACACGAAGAACGCCCGCTATATGCTGGAGCGGTTGGCTTCTACACGGCCGGCAACGCTTGCGTGTATGCACGGCAGCGCATGGCAGGGTGACGGCGCGAAGCTACTGCGTGCCCTTGCTGATGCGCTGTCTGTATAGCCAGGTGAATAACCCTCTTGCCGCGCATCGAGCATCTCGGAAGAACCAGGCGAAAACACATGGCGCGATACGTTCCAAAGATTCTGTTGTGGCTCTTCGTCATCAATCTCGGAATCGCATTCGGCGCCGGACTCTATGAGTCCCGGATTGTCGTCCCGCAGTGGATCAGCTTTTCGCCCGAATCCGGGTACCGTTGGAACGCCGAGGCCGCGCGCCACGCCGAGACCGGGCTGAATTTCTGGGTTTATGTGACAACGGTACCCTTGACTCTGCTCACCCTGGCGAATTTGATAGCCGCCTGGCGGGCTCGGGGCGCAATCCGTCGGTGGTGGCTGACTGCCGCCGTCGCGGCTTTGGGAGACAGGATTTTCACGTTCTCATACTTTATCCCGACAATGCTCAAACTGATGCGCGCCGAGAGTTTCTCCCAACCGGAAGCCGTGGCTATAGCGACGCAGTGGGCAAATCTGAACTACGCGCGCCACGCGATCCTGCTGGCAGCCTGGCTGGCAGCGCTGAAGGCGTTCTCGCTTTTGGGCAGCCGTGACGGCTAAAGTTATTGCCGCGCTCCGTTCCGCTCTGCTCTGCTGCGCGCTGTGTCCCATCATTGGCTTAACGTGTCGAAGCACCTTCGCACTTCACCTTGTAATCGTGTAATCCGCATGTTTTCATCCGGCCGATGAGAGTCTTCTTGAGTTATGCGTTCCAGGACCGCGCGCTAGCCGAACCTATCTACCTGGCGCTGCGTGCCCAACGGCACAACGGTTTCTTTGACCGCGCGGATCTGCCGCCGGGCGAGGAATACAACGTGCGCATACGCCGCGCGATAGGACGATCTCATCTCTTCGTCTTTCTGGTGAGTCCCGACTCCCTGGACGCCGGCAGTTACACTCTTACCGAACTCGGCATCGCGCAAAAGATTTGGGACCATCCTGGCGGACGTCTTCTGCCGGTCGTTCTTCGGCCGGTCGGCCTGGACCTGCTGCCGCCTTATCTCAAGTCGGTCACCCTGCTCGAACCCGAAGGAAATGTGACAGCCACCGTAGCGGACGGCTTCTATATGGACAAGTACGAGATCACCGTGTCGCGCTATGCCAAATTTCTGCAGTGGCGGATTGGTACGCTGAGGGTTTTACGCGCGGCGACGTTCGCAACCCAAAGGGACCCGATAGCGGCACGAAAAAAGTCATACGAGGGGGCGGCTGGCACGACCCGCCGAACCGGCTAAAGTCAACGCGGCGATGGCACGCAAGCGCAGACAATCGCGCCGATGACATCGGCTTCCGGTGCGCCAAAGACTTCCGATAGCAGCGGCAATGCGCGTCCTCGAGGCTTCCATTTGCGGTCCGTACGATGTCAACTTTTCAAATTCATAGCCAATTACTCGCCGGCTGTCATCGAATCGGCAGGTTCCAGCTATCTCATGTATTACTTCACAAAAACTCATCCGTTCCTTGGTTTATTCTAGTTCCGGAAACCGACATCGCCGACTTGCTCGATCTCCCGCAGAATCTTCAGAGCCTTGCACTGACGGAAGCTTCGATCATTTCGCGGTTCATCAAACTGGAATTGAATTGTCCAAAAATCAACTTTGCCAGCATCGGCAACGTCGTACCGCAACTCCATCTTCACGTTGTCGGCAGACGCCAAGATGATCCATGCTGGCCGGCGCCAGTCTGGGGCAATCTCACTGTGTTCCCGGAATATTCAGCACTCCGTCTCCGGGAAATCACGGAGCTTCTGCTCCAGCGCTACTCTCTTAATCGCGTGTCATAACGATCAGCGCAGCGGCTCGGCTCTATCCTTAGGGATGAGACTGTCAGACATCACGCAGCGCCGGCTTCAGTTGGCAAAGCTTTTGGTGAATTCGCGCCAGGTCCGCCCAGGATTGCTTCTTAAGATGGATGAGATTGAGCGTTGGCCGAACACGCGCTTCTTCGACGGTATTTGGGTCCGGCACCGCGCCTAGAAGGGTAGACTCAAGAAGGGCGACATCCGTCGTCTTGTCCACAACGAACAGAGCTCTATTCAGAAGCTTATGTTCAACCAGTTGCTGCAATTCATAGACGCAGCCGCTATTCGTCTTGGAGAAACTTCTGAGATCCATCACTACCACGTCGCTCCGGCGCAGCAAGGCTGCGAGCGTTGGACGCCAGGTATTGTCATGGCAAAAGAATTCGACGACGCGAAATTGCCCATCGGGATCAGGACCGGCATCCAACTGTGCGAGTTTCTGTCGAAGAGCGTTTCCGTCTATAACAAACTGCTGCTTCATCCTGCCGCCCAAGAAAGCGAGGAAGTCCCCGGCATCGAGGGTCCGCACCCCCAGGTCCGCCCCTGCGATCATTTGCACCGAGGCACACGCGCGCCACCGCTGCGCAATCACATCGAAGAGTTTTTCCGTGCGCCGCTGGTAACCGAACACCCGTAAAAGCAATAACCTCGGCCCCGAGACTCTGTCAGGGAAACGCCAGCATTTGAGTCCCAGTGCGACCGTACCGCGATACGCGAGGAAGGCCAGTAAATTAAGCAGGGCCTTCCATCCGAGATCCGATGAGAGAGTAATCACTTGATCGAAAACTACAATCAGCCACAACGTGTCGAGCTGCAGTTGAATGTCGCTGAAAGCCTTCCTTTCGTATAGACGATTTATCCACGCCAGCCCGGTCCAGCACGCATAGCCGATCGGAATGCTGGCGACCATAAATGCCAGGCTTTCCACGCCCAGTCCGGGAACCTCGGTCATCAGGTTCAAAACGATTGTTCGCAAGACCGGGTAATCGAGTACCCTGACGAACATTTGCCGGAACAAAAGCGCCGCA
>JBOHVR010000388.1:0-4526 GCA_050735755.1 Binatia bacterium | reverse complement strand
GGCTTCCTCCCAGGTAACAAATTGCCGGCCGCCCAAAGCCAACTTTTCAACTGGGCGATAAACAAGTGATTCGGCATCCAGGGCCTCTTCGACGGTTCGACCTTGAAGTCGCAGGAATCTGATTTTGAAATCGAGCTTTGGAGCCCCGCCTGGCTCAACGAGGCATTCGGTCTGGAGGTGCCATGAATCGGAACCCGTTGTTTCGCTGAATCGCGGCGGAACGACGACACCGAACTGCCAGCGCATCTGATTCTTGGCCGCCGAGCGCCGGTAGGGATACAACAGATATCCCTCGTACAGAACGGCGTCGGCAATTTTTTGCGCGAGATCGAGTGACATTCTGGCGGTTTCCCTACCGCGGTGGCTTCGAGATGCGCCGTACACTGCTAACGTCATTCCGGCCAAGCTGCGATAGCGGGCGGGGGCCGGAATCCAGGAAACATCTAGATTCCCTGCCCCGCTTTCGCGGCAATAACGTAAACGAGCTTTTGAATTATGCTTGAACGCGACAAGCCTTGAAATCACTCACAATTTCCGTTCACCTGCAAGGTCTCAAGGCCGCTTTGTCCCGGCGTATTCAAATCGTGCTAAGCAGCGTCGGTGAATGGCGCTTCTCCAGAACCTTCCCATCGCCCAGATACATGTGCACTCCGCACGGCAAACACGGATCGAAGCTGCGCACGGTGCGCATGATATCGATGCCCTTGAACTTGTCCCGGTCATTTTCTTCGAAAATCGGTGTTCCTTGAATGGCGTCCTCCAGCGGCCCGGGTGTGCCATGGATATCGCGCCCGCTCGTGTTCCATGCCGTCGGTGGATAGGGATGATAGTTGGCGATTTTGCCGTCGCGAATGACCATATGATGCGATAATCCACCGCGTACGGCTTCGGTAAAACCGCAGCTGATGGACTGCTCCGGAACTTTGAACGGCTCCCAGGTCTTGGTGTTGCCCGCGCGCACTTCTTTGAGCGCCTGGTCCAGAAAATAGAGAGCGCAGCCGGCGGCATACGCCTGAAAATAGCTGCGCGCGCGATTGCGCTCGAGGGTGTTGCACCACTTGGGAATCTTCCATTCGAGGACCGTCTCCGGTTTGTTCGAGGTTTTCGGTAGGTTGATGATTACGCTCGCGCCGGTCGACTTGATGTAGCCAATGTTCACAAGGCCCGCAAGCGCGCCGGCCCAGAGCCGCGCTAAAGGCCCGCCCCCGGAATCCAAAGGCAAATCATGGGTGCCGTCATGCCAGCGGGGAGACATGACCCAACTATACTTCTCATTGAAATCACGCTTCTGCGGCTTGGGAAGGGTGTGCTGGTTCCAAGGATGCCGGACGTCGATCGGATGACCCAACGGGTCCTGGGTTACGAAGACTTCCCTGCCCTCCCAGTCTTCGTAATACGAGCTTCCTAAGAGGATGCGGATCCCCAAATGGATCTGCATGAGATCGGTCGTGATGAGCTTTCCGTCTACTACGATGCCGGGCGTGATGAACATCTTTCGACCCCATTGCGTCATGTCACGGTATTCGAAGTTGCAGTGCTCAGGATTTTGAAACCCTCCCCAGCAAGCGAGCATGACCCGCCGCTCGCCGACTTTTTCATAGCCCGGCAACGCGTCATAAAAAAAATCGAATAGATCGTCATGCATCGGGACGGCACGCTTGAGAAACTCTACATATTTCATCAGGCGGCTGAGATAATCAGTAAACAGTTGGCTCGTGGCCACCGTCCCGACGCCGCCCGCGTAAAGCGTGGAAGGATGGACGTGACGTCCTTCCATCAAACAAAACATCTCTCGCGCCAGCCGGCTCATCTGCAGGGCTTCGCGGTAAAACTCGCCTTCAAAGGGATTCAATGAGCGCATGATATCGGCAACGGTGCTGTAACCGTGCCTGTCCGCGCGCGGCGCGGCGCATTTTTCCGCCTGAGCCCAAACTCCGGGATTGGTTTCCCGCACCATCTTCTCGCAGAAATCCACGCCCACCAGGTTGTCCTGAAACAGGTTATGGTCGAACATGAATTCCGCGGCCTCGCCGAGATTGATAATCCAGTCGGCGAGCGGCGGCGGCTTTACGCCGTATGCCATATTCTGGGTGTAAACCGAGCATGTCGCGTGATTGTCGCCGCAGATCCCGCAGATCCGGCTGGTGATAAAATGAGCATCGCGCGGATCCTTGCCTTTGAGAAAAATGCTGTACCCGCGGAAGATCGAAGAAGTGCTGCGACAGTCGACAACCGTTCCCTGGCCAAAATCGATCTTGGTGTGAATTCCGAGACTGCCGATGACTCTGGTGATCGGGTCCCAGGCCATCTCCACGATTCCAGACTTCCGACTTCCGTCGCTATCCATTGACTGCAAGTTTCCTCCTCGATGGCCGTAAGATCGTGCGTGTTATCGAAATTGTTAGAGATCGAAACCCGACGGTAGTTAGTAGAGCGCCGTTGTTAACATTGAATCAAATCATCGAATCAAATCAGCAGAGGCTTGAAACCGTTGCTCGTCGTACGATTAATTCGCTCGCTTACTTCTCCGGCTTCAAATCCAGAGGCAAAGAAATTGTAAAGACGGTACCCTTACCGGGTTCGCTCCGGTAAGAAACTCTACCTTTATGAGCTGAAACAATCTGTCTTACGATAGCCAGTCCCAATCCCGTCCCCTGTTCTTTTGTCGTCTTGAAAAACTCGAACACTGGAAAATCCTCGGGGACACCCATTCCGGTATCGGAAACTGCGATCGTTGCCAGTCCGTCATCATACCGGCCTTGTATGGTTAACTTCCCGCCGTTCATCATTGCTTCCATGGCATTCTTGCAAAGATTCAATAGAGCTTGCTTGATCCTTCTCGGGTCAACCATGAATGTAGGAAAATCGGGTGGAAAATTCTGCTCGGCTGCAATGCCGCGCTCGGCATATTGGGCGGACTCGGTGCTCAGCAGCTCGGCTACGAGATCCGCCAGATTCGTCGGTTCCAGATCCAGCTGCTGCGGTCGGGCCAGAGAACGAAAGTCATTAAGCAACAAGGTTATGCGATTAATCTCCTTAAACACGTTGCGCAAGACGGTATCTAACGGAGAGCTCCGGCTGTCTTTCTTGGCGGATATCTGACGATGTAACATCTGGAGCGACACCGAGATACCATTGAGAGGATTACCGATCTCGTGAGCAAAGACGGCTGCCGTAGCTCCCATGGCGGCGAGACGTTCGCTCTCGTGAACTCTTTCTTGGAGTTGTCTTCGTTCGGTTATGTCACGCGTGATTTTAGCAAAACCGTATAACCGGCCTGATTTGTCGCGCAAAGCCGTAATCACGACGTTAGCCCAAAATTTGGATCCATCCTTGCGTAACCGCCAGGCTTCCGTTTCGTGCTGCCCTTCAGCTTCTGCGATTCTCAGCGTTTGTTCAGGTTCTCCTTTCTCTACATCCTCCGGGAGATAGAATTTCGCGAAATGGGCGCCGATGATTTCGTCGGCAAGGTAACCCTTGATGCGCTCGGCTCCCTGGTTCCAACTAACGACGTTCCCTTTGGGATCCAGCATAAAAATCGCGTGATCTTTAACGCCCTCCACAAGCAAACGAAATCGCTCTTCGCTTTCGCGCAAGCTCTTTTCGGCCTCTCCTCGCTCCGCAATCTGCAATTCGAGCTCGCGGTTGGCGTTTTCGAGCTGTTGAGCCCGGTTTTTCGACGCTTCATGTGCTCTTTGTAACTCGACCTGTATCTCTTTGAGTTCGGTGACATCAAATGCAATTCCATGGATGAACCAAGGCCGTCCGGCCTCATCGCGCACCATCTTGGCCTCGCATTGAAACCAAACAACTCGTCCGTCCCGCGCCAGAATTCGATAAATTGAGCGCACCGGATTTCCCGTAGCTAGCATTTCCGCGGCCTCAAAACTCCACCGTTCTTTGTCGTCAGGATGGATCTGCCGATACCAGCGAACAGGATCGTTGAGCCACTCCTCTTGGGAAAATCCCAGTATCGCTTCAATATGCGGGCTTACATACGCTTCCCCAATGCCACGGTCGAGAAAGGCCATGAAAGTTACGGCGTTGATTTGCTCAACCAGAGTACGATACTTGGCGTCCAGATTAGGGAACCGGGAGCGCGCGATCGTGCTTCCGTCGTCGTAAAAAAAGCGCAGGCCTGCTCCGAGCTCGGCGGATTCCTTTTTCGAAAATACGCTAGCAAGGCTTTTGATGAGAGTTTCCGCCTCCGTGACGTCCATCGTCGCGCGATCAGATGCCTCCTTTTGGCTGGCTTCTTTCATGCGTGGTCTTTATCTCGCGGTGTGAAGCTTAGCGGATTAGGTATCTTTTTTTCTTCCGCTTCCATCCGGCCGGCGCCAGTCCGGTTCCTTATTGAGAGACGCCTGCGTAAACCTGCGCAAAGCGCGGACGGCTCGACCGTAGGTTTCTACGGCGGTTGATGAGAGCAGCGAACCCGGAGGCTGGTCCATGAAGGGCATGAACTTATCGGGAAATCCAGGCATCGTGCAGCCGATACAGATGCCGCCCACGTTGGGACAGCCTCC
>JBOHVR010000387.1:0-4867 GCA_050735755.1 Binatia bacterium | reverse complement strand
CCTCAATCTGTCTGATATGGAGGTCGGCTACAAAGTCTTCAGGACCGAAGTTCTGAAGGGCATTGATATCAAATCCAAACGCTTCGGGTTCGAGCCGGAAATTACCGTAAAGATCGCAAAGAACAATTGGCGGATTTACGAAGTGCCGATTTCGTATCATGGACGGACTTACAAGGAAGGCAAAAAAATCACGTGGAAGGATGGGATTGTCGCCCTTTACGCCTTGATCCGGTTTTGGTTAAGAGACTGAGTCTTCCTCAAACCTCCGGTTTTAACTCTTCCATGTAGTCCTGCAGCGCTTTCTTGAGGGGAAACTGCGGCGTGTAGCCGAGCTCGACCTGAGATTTTCTGAGATCAAGAGCCGAGTGACGTGATGCCCCTTCGGTCTGGCCTACAACTTTGACTTCTGCCTGCGGTACCAATTCGCGTAGTGCCTGCGCAAGGTCTTCCGCGCTGCTTACAACACCGGTTCCGGCGTTATAAATCCTCTGTTTGAGAGTTTCAGCGTGGCAGGCTAGATCAAGGGCCAGGGCGACATCTTTCGCGTAGACGTACTCGTTTGCGAAATAGGTTTTCGCATCAATCGCTACAGCCTCTCCGCGGGCCGCCTTCAACACCAAGTTTCGCATCATGACACCCACAGTGGAACCGCCGACATAAAGTCCCCGGCCAAAAACTCCCGCCGGCCGCATAATAACCGAATCTAGCCTGTACATTTCCGTGTAGGCATGAAGCAAATGCTCGGAGCAAAGCTTCGTAACCGTGTAGAGGTTGTGACCGCCGATCGGCGCATCTTCGCGCAACGAGCCTTCTTTGACTTTGTTGCGGTCATAGACGCCAAACGTGCTGACATAAACGATTCTCTTGAGCTTGAGCAATCGGGCTGCCTCAAGCACGTGAAGGGTGCCCATAATATTGTTGGTGCTGCCCGTGTAAGAATTCGCCGCGACCCGGCTGCCAATGAGTCCCGCAGTGTGCACAATCGTGTCCACTCCATAGGTCCTTACCGCGTTGATGAGAGCCGGTAAGTCTCTCATGTCCGCCGCGATCGCTTCAATCCCATTTCGGCCAACGATCTTTTCAATGTATTCTCGATTGGGCATCAAGTCATAAAGAATCACCCTTTTGCCCTGATTCGCCAATCGCTTTGCAAGGTGGGTGCCGATTAGCCCGGCTCCGGTAATTAGAACGCTCATAGTTGCCTCCCCATTCAGTATTACGAGGGAGATTAACCTATCAGTGAAAAGCCGGTCAATGACTCTACTCGGTTGACTGATTCGTGATCACGTTCTTCACGGTATCGAGGTTAGGCCCTATCAGCTAATCGCCCTTCCGGCGTGAATAAAATTGCCCGCTTCCCGTCAAAAAAGTGTTACTCAGCCGATGATTTCGTTTGACAAGTTTCCAGCGTCATGGCTAATTTTCTACGGTAGGAAGCCGTATTGTCTTAGCAATCTATCAACAAGGAGGAAATGAAGATGATCCAACGTGAAGGATTAGGGCTAGCTTTGTTAGCGATGGTGTTTCTTTTGGTCTCTTCTCAGCTATTTGCACAGGAAGATGTGATTGAAAAGCGGCAAAAGCTCATGAAAGGCAACAGCGCAGCGGCTAAAGCCCTCAAGAAAGCCGTCCAAGGAAAAGATTTCGCCGTGGTTGAAGTCAAGGCGAAGGAAATTTCCGGGACAGCGGACAAAATCACCGGCCTTTTCCCCAAGGGCAGCACTTCGGAGAAGTCCCGCGCCAAGGCTGAGATCTGGGAGAAAGGGGATGAGTTCCGCAAGGACGCTGCCCAACTGAAAAAGGTCTCCTCAGAACTGGCTGAGGCAGCTGCCGCGAAAGATGAAGGGCGCGTAAAAGCTAAATTTGATGATCTCGGCAAAGCCTGCAGCACCTGCCACGAGGCCTTCCGGGCAGAGAAGAAAAGCTGAGGGTCCAGCGTAAGCGTTAAAAGGAACGCCAAAAGCCCCCGATCCGCCGGTCGGGGGCTTTTTTTTATTTCTTTTTGCCTCGATCTTGTTTAAAATGTCGTTTCCTAAGCCTTTACGCAGCTCAGCAATCGTTCAGTTTTCCCTTCTCTTGGGGAACCGCAATGCAAACACAGGACAGATACCTCCTTCAAAAGGGATCACGCGAAGAGGACATCAAGAAAGCCTTTTTGATTTTCCGCTGGCTCCTCATCATCGTGTGCTCGACCATGGTTGTCTTCAGCCAACAGCTGCTCGTGCACATGATTTGGGCGCACGTATTCGTCGTCCTGCTTCTCTCCTCGAACGCTGCTCTACACATGGTTCCCGCTCGGATTTTAACCCGGTCCTCCTTTTATTCAGCCGTGGCCCTTGCAGACATAGGGGTGATCACCGTGGGTTTGATCATCAGCGGTCAAACCGCAACCGACTTTTACCTCCTGTACTTTTTGGTCCTCATCATTTCCGCTCTCAGCCAGCAAATGACTCGCGTGGTCATCAGCACGGTGCTCGTGATCCTGCTCTACGGCTTAACGCTTCTATTGACCAATGCCGAAGGGGGAATGGCAAATGCGGTTGTGCTCCTGCGCTTTCCGTTCTTCTTCATCATCGCTTTGTTTTACGGCTTTCTCGTCCAGTCGGTGCGCGAGGAAAAACAGCGTGAAGAGCGCCTCGCCCAGGACGAAGTCAATCGGATCAAGGCGCAGTTTCTTGGCTCTATCACTCACGAGCTCCTCGGGCCCATCAACATGATCATGGGCCATATCCATTTGATGCTGACCGGAGCAGCCGGAAACTTGACTCTCGATCAAATCAAGATCATGGATCAATTTCAGTTCCACGCCGAGAAGCTGCTGAAATATATCCGGGACCTGGTGGACCTCTCGAACATCGACACCAAAAGGGTCGATCTTCAGGTGCGCCGGGGGCAAATCAAGCCCTTCTTCAAAGATCTCCAGATCGAACTCGAGCCGCGTCTTAGGGACAAACCGGTGCGAGCGGAATTCATGTCCGATAAGGACTTCCCGGAGGTGGAAACCGACTGGACCACTTTCCGGCACGCCATGCTTCACATCCTTGCCGCAGCCATAAGCGCCAGCGAGTCCGGTCAAATCACGGTCATGGCGCGCCCCGGCAGCAATGCGGAGGAAGCGACATTAGCTGTCGTCAACACGAGCTCGGGTATAAAGCAAGAAACGATGCCCGATGTTGTCGAAAGAATGGTCCGGACTGGCGCATCTGTCTATGAAGAGGACGGACTGGGAGTCGGCCTCGCGATTGCGAAAAATCTGCTCGATCTTCTCGGAGCACGGATTCAGATCGGTTCCGCTTCCAAAGGCTCCGATTTCATCATCACCTTACCTGTGAGTTGGGGCACTCGAGCCAAGAAAGTTGTCGGTCTGAGCTACACTGAACCGTTCACGCACCACGAGTGAACGATAGCTCGCTAAGCAGGCATTCGCCTTTCATGCGGCGCCGAAATTGCGCCAGCGGCAGGTATCCATCGCGTGCTTGATTTCGCCGACTCGCGCCGAGGTTGTGCAATGCTGTGATTTAGCGGAGATTTCCGGTGAATCCATGTGGATCTTTTGTTATCGCCTCAGCGTTCGCCGAAAGTTGACAATGTCTCAACCAGCGTACATTCTATTCTCCTTGGGAGGGTATCGTCGATGAAAAACTAAGTAAAGGACCGAGTCATGTCCATGTTCAAAATACTGGCAGCCGCGTGTTTTTGCTCTTGGGGTTTAGTCTTTAGCGGTTTTCCGATTCATGCGCAGACGGCGAAAATAAACGTCGGCTACAGCGCCATATCGAAAGAAGTAACCGGCGACGCCTCGATCAGAGCCACGGTCGCCCATTTCCAGCTCATCAACCTTCCAGCCGATCTGGCGCCCGTCCTCCCAACACCGGTCTTAAAATGAGGGGCTGCATCGGCGGGCGGTGAAAATCCCTTGTCTCATTCGCCAAAAACTGATCACAGAAACGGCGTAAATAGAATCGGGCTGTCTCAGCCCTGCAAAGCGAATCAACACGAAAGCAGCGACGAATGATCACGGACAAACCGGGAGCGGCAGCCGCCGGAGAGATCGAAATTTGGGCGGGCAGGATTGCGCGCGAGTCGGACGAAGGGGTACAGACTTCAGTCTATCACGACAGCGACTCGAGCACGTACGTGATCAGGCTGGCGAAGAGAAATCGAGTTCTCCTTTTCCGGCTCTCAGAAGTACAGGTTCGGTCCCCTGACCGCGAACGCGAGTGCGAAAAGACCCTCAAAGCGAAAATTAAGGATCTCGGCACTAATCACTGACCGGTTCATTCCGGCCCGTGCCCCAGCAGGTCGTTAAGAGCAACCCCGAGTTCCTTGTGGGTGAACGGCTTAGCAATATAGCCGTTGAAACCCGCCGCCAGGCACTTCTCCTTGTCCCCTGGCATCGCCATAGCTGTTGACGCCAGGACCGGAATGGACCGGGTGCCGGAATTGCTGCGAAGTCCCGTCATCGCCTGGAACCCGTCCATTCTCGGCAAGCGAATGTCCATAACGATAATATCAGGGGTCTCGGCGCCGGCCTTTTCCAAGGCCTCTGCGCCATTGCGTGCAACCATCACTTCGTAGCCCAAAAAACCCAGCTCCTGGCACATGACGTCAATCGTGCCGGGATCGTCCTCGACCAAAAGCACCCGCTTTTTCATCGGCGGCTTTGACGGTAACAGTTTCGCGCGCGCATTGCAAAAGACTTTTCTTTCCGCGCCCCCGCAAGTTCATCGTTCGCTCTGCCGTCCCGGAAAGAAGACCGGAAGACTCCCGGGTCGATTCTACAGCAAAGCACAAAAGATTAATTTTTCCGAAGGATTTGCGCGGCTTGTTTCGCGAAATAGGTGAGGATCATATCGGCGCCGGCCCG
>JBOHVR010000386.1:0-3760 GCA_050735755.1 Binatia bacterium | reverse complement strand
GACGCCGTCGAGCAAGGACATGATAGCCAGAAGTTTAAAATCGTGGGAATAGTTGATCAGCCAACCTAAAACCTGCGCCATGGACTCGATAAAGACTACGCCCGGAACCAGAGGAATCTTGCTAAAGTGTTTGCGATGAAATTCTTCCGTCAGAGCAAACGCCTTGATCCCTTCGATCGATTTACCCTTTTCGATTTTGGTGATCCGGTCCAAAAAAAGAAAGCGCACCGGCTCCTCCGTCTCAGCCCGTCGCGGTTAGCTTCTCTAAAATCAGGGACGCCGACTGCCCCTGAGAACTGCGACAATTGACCATCGCCCTGCGGCAGGATCTTCTCACCGGCGTGCCGCCAACCACATAAAAAGGGAGTCCGTCGACGACCTGCGGCAGGACCGGCGGTATGATCTGGTGCTCCAGCACGGATCTACCTATAAGCGCATCCACGGCCGGAGCCGCCGCCAGGAGATAGCCCAGAGCGGCCTTTGAAGAGTACACCGTAATTCGCTCGAGAGACGCCTTGAAAACGCGTTGGATGGCTGCGATTTCATTTTGATCTCCCACTTGAGTCCCATCCCCGTGAGCAATCACCACGTCGATGCCGGAGGGCCCAAGACGCGAAACGTCGAGCGCTTTGTTCATCGCCTCTTCGATCGCGTCTACGGTTGGACTACAAGCCGACTCTTCACTCCCAAAGGCATGGCCGTAACCCGTGATGGCCGTAGTATAGGGGACGTTGCGTTCATTCGCCCGAGCGCGCAACTCCAGGCCGAGCACGGCGCAACCTTCCCCCAACACGGTGCCCGCGCGATCAGACGAAAACGGGCGGCAGGGCGCCTCCTCACCGGCAGCTTTGATATTCAAGGCTTCCGTTAGATGAGCGCGCGTCAAACTCATTGCCGACACTTTTTCGCTCACGCCCCCGGCCAACGCCGCTTTCGCCCGCTCTTCCGTGAGCGCGTGGAGCGCTTCCGTAAGCGCGTGGGCCCCCGCATCGGCGTGGGGGGAGAAGACCGCGTTTTCGCCACAGATACCAAGATGAATTCCCGTCAGGCAAAAACTGATGTTGTTGAGCATCGCGAGCGTAAAGAGGGGATAAATCTGCTGGTAGCCGTGGGCAAAGAATCGCCCCATATCGATCGACTCGGGACTTTTGCGCGACGCCAAAACGGCCGGCACAAGGTCTTCCAATTTATAATCCACTACCCCCATGCCAACAAAGAAAGCGATGTCCTCTCGGGCAATGGAAGAAGAGCCCAAGCGAGCCTGGTTGAACGCATCTTCAGAACACTTCAGAAGCATGTACGTATGCAAATCGGTTATCCGGGTCCATTTCGGCTGCAAGGCTAGCTTCTCCGGTGAAAGCCCGCGGACCTGAGCCGCTACCTTGCACCCGAATCCCCGCGCATCGAAGCCCTCAATCGCGCGAATCCCGCCCTTGCCTGAGATCAGTCCTTCCCAGGTCTGTGCAGCGGAGTGACCCAGAGCGGTGATCATTCCCGCTCCCGTAATCACAACAGGATTGTCTTTACCGCGCGTCACGAGACGGCCAAGCTGAAAACCTATGCTTCGAACTTTCCCAGACAGAGACAGGCGTTCTGACCGCCAAAGCCAAAGGAATTCGACAGCGCAATCCCGTGTTCCACGTGCCGGGCCACGTTGGGCACATAATCGAGATCGCACTTGGGATCAGGAAATTGCTGGTTGATGGTTGGCAGAATCAGCGAGCGCTGCATGCCCACCAGAGTCAATATCGTCTCGATGGCTCCGGCTGCCGCAATCGTATGTCCCAACATCGATTTGTTCGAGCTCACGGGAATCGACCGCGCTCGTTCACTAAAGACCTTCTTGATGGCGAGGGTTTCAACTGCGTCATTCTGAGTCGTCGATGTCCCATGGGCGTTGATGTAGTCAACGTCGCCGGGCGTGAGCGCCGCATCTTCCAGCGCAGCCTTCATCGCTAAAATCGCGCCTTCGCCGTGCGGGTGCGTGTCGGTGATCCGGTAAGCATCTGCCGAATCGCCATAGCCGAGAACTTCGCCCAAAATGGGCGCGCCACGCGCGCCGGCATGTTCCAGCTCTTCTAACACGAGGGCTGCAGCTCCTTCGGACATGACAAACCCTGAGCGCTTGCGATCAAAAGGGCGAGAAGCTTGCTGCGGGCTCGCATAGCGCTCGGCTAGAGCTTTGATCAAAACAAAGCCAACAAAGCCGGCATAGTTAAGCGTCGCCTCACAACCGCCGGCAATCATGACTCGGGCTTTTCCTTCCCTGATGTACCGGTAAGCCTCTCCGATCGCCTGGGCGCCGGCCGCGCACGCCGATACGATTGAACAGTTAACGCCCCGGCAGTCGAAGACCGCCGCAAGGATGGCCATGGCCACATCGGCTTTGCGCCGAAAAAAACCCCAATAGGGGTAACCCCCAGTTTGCGCCAATTGCTGCAGATCCCATCGGCCGTCGCCCTCATACATATTCAGAATGAATCGAATCTCCTCGACAGAAGGATTTTCACCATGGGACCCCAGCGACACGCCGATACTTTCTCGCGCCGCGACTCCCTCCAGTCTGGCTTGCTGAACCGCCTCCGCGGTAGCGATCGTCATCAGTTTCATGCTACGCGCGGCAAATTTCTCAAACCTACTCAACTTCACGCCCTCGGCCCCGGCCAACCACCTGTCCTCTACCTCGCCCCCGATGCGACACGGCAGGCCCGTCGTGTCAAACGAGCGGATAAAGTCAATTCCTGACTCGCCGCGGCAGGCGCGACTGAAAGTCTCCCCGGTATTCCTGCCCAAGGGCGTGACCATGCCATAGCCGGTGACAACTACTCTGCGTCTATGCGAAGTTCGCGGCATGGCGTGCTCTTCCCAGGAGGTCGAGTCGAGGCGCATCCCTAGCAGGTTGCTGCTGAAAAACCCTTTCGGAGTCCTTCGACGGTGCTCAGGACGAAAGGCCGGGACTTGATATTGTTGATGATTTTCCGTTCTGCTGAGCCTGACGAAGTATGAGGCTCTCGAAGCATTCCCAGTCTTTTTTCAGCAGCCTGCTAGGCTAGAAGATATTCTTCTCTTGCTGGATCCGGCGCAACCAGTCTTTAACCAGATCATCGCCGCTGGCGTAGACGGCGGCCTTGCCGCACGCGCCGCAGTGGATGTGGCTCCCGTCATCCGATTTCCATTGGGACTGGCCGCAATAAGTGCATCGCTCCGGCAAGGTCTCGAGAATATCGACGATCGCGCTGGCCACGGCGCGCACGGTGACAAAGGAAGGCACGTCTTCTAAAGCCATGCCAGCTTGCAGGTCCTGCTGATCGCCGAGTCGCAGTCCTAACACCGCGACTCCCTTTTCGGTTAGCCGGCCGTTCTCGTCCACGGCCGCGCCTTCGCCAAAGATTTCTTCGACATGCTCAACGACAAAATGACGCGCCGTGCGAATGCCAAAACTCTGTTCCATCCGGTAGTTCATGTCGAGAAAGTCGAGGGATTCGGCGCCGAGATCTTTAATCAGGGATTGTTCGGGGGTGATCTTGGCCGCGGAAATTCTCAAGGCCTCAGCAATATTGGTTCGCACCGTCTCTAATATCTTCTGTTCCGTCACCAGGGTCTGTTTCATCGTCTATCCTTCACGTTTGATTCTCATTGTCGCTAGTGTAGTGCCTCTTAAATGAAGGCACTTATTCTTCGACGTAACATTTAGAATCCGGGAATGAAATTTCATGCGAAAGACTCTAAATCCCAAGCCATCACCGCAAGTTATCATCCC
>JBOHVR010000385.1:0-7326 GCA_050735755.1 Binatia bacterium | reverse complement strand
CTTCCAGATCGCGCGCGAGACCGGAGTTTACGGCCGGTACTGCGACCTCATCCAGCGGGTGAGCGACGCCGCCAAAGCGCGACACGGCCGCGCCTTCCCGTCTAATGTGACCGGCGCGATCGCCGCGATCGCCCTTGACCTGGGCGTGCCGTGGCAGTTGACCAAAAGTTTCGCGCTGATCGGCCGCACGCTCGGTACAATCGCGCATATCGGGGAAGAAAAAAAAAAGCCAATGGAGCACAACATCAATGCCGCGATCAAGGCGCAGCTCGCATATGAGCCGTGAGGCAAGTCCGCCAAGACACCAAAAATCATCTCCAACAGGTTGAAAACAGGAATGCGCAGGATCGGTCGAGCGGAGCGATACCCATCCTCGGGCGCGAGCCGAACAGACAACCCAAAATCGCACTCGCAGATTGAAGCAGGAGACCTATCATGAGCGGCGCACTCGAAAGCATACGCGTCGTCGAGATGGCGAGCTACGTTACCGGCCCTTTTGCCGGCGTAATGCTGGCGGATCTCGGCGCCGACGTGATCAAGGTGGAAGAGCCCGGAAAAGGCGATCCGTTTCGCGGCTGGGGCGATAAACTTTACGCGTCTAACTTCAGGAGCCTCAACCGGAACAAACGAAGCATCACGCTGGACATTCGCAATAACGAAGGCAGAGATGTTCTTCTCAAGCTTCTCCAGACGGCGGATGTTTTCATCGAGAACTTTCGCCCCGGCACGATGGACAAGAGAGGACTGGGCTACGAACAAATCCAGAAACTGAATCCGCGCATCGTCTATTGCTCAATTTCCGGTTTTGGCCCGCGGGGCCCTTACAGGGATCTCCCGGGGTACGACACGGTCGGTCAAGCGATGAGCGGTCTTTTGAGTCTTCTCACCGACCCCGGCGAACCCAAGGGAATGGGCATCTCCTTTTCTGATCATTTGACGGGGATGTATGCCTGTTACGGGATTTTGGCCGCCCTCATGAATCGCACGATGACCGGCGAGGGGCAGCAGGTCGAGACTTCTCTGTTGCGTTCGAGTGTCGCGTTTATTTCAGAAAACGCCACCCGTTACTTCGAGGACGGAGAAGTGCCGCGGCGCGCGCACCGGACGCATCACGCCGGTGTTTTTGCCTTCGAAGATCGGGCCGGGAAGGCATTCGTGCTTCATCTCTCATCCCCTGACAAGTTCTGGCACGGCTTGTTCGAGGTCGTCGGGAAGAAGGAATGGGCCGGCGATCGTCGGTTTGTCAACCGCAAGGCGCGAATCGAAAACTATGAAGAGCTATCGACCGCGTTAAAGGAAATCTTCCGGCAGGGCGACAGAGACGACTGGATCCAGCGCTTGCGGGCGCATGATGTTCCGTGTGCCCCGCTGAACACGCTCAAAGAAGTCTTCGCAGATCCGCAGGTGCGCGAGTATGGATTTCCGGTGGAAGTCGAGCATCCGCGGATGGGCAAAGTGCAACTGGTCGGAAGCGGAATCGACTTGAGCCGGACCCCACCACAGATTAACACCGCGCCCCCTATGCTGGGAGAGCACACCGACCAGATTCTCCGCGAGCTCGGCTTCGACGAGAACGCAATCGCAAGACTCAGGGAAAGCCGCGTGCTGTGAGCGGCACAAACCTTATGAGCGGGCGCAAGCTTGCCGGACGCCAGATATCAAGACCAAAAAAGGGAATCGCAATGACACCACCTGTTACTGAGCGCTTTGCGACATTTGTCGCCGAAACCGACTACTCTGCCATGAGCCGCAAGGCAATCGAGAACGCGAAGCTTCATATTCTTGACACCTTGGGCGTCGCGCTCGCCGGATACGAGCATCCGGTAGCGAATATTGTGCTGGACTATTGCAGGTTCATGGGCGGAAACCCTGATGTGACTATCATAGGCTCCAGCGAGAAAACTTCGGTTCCAATGGGCGCCTTTGCTAATGGACTTTTGGCGCACGCGATTGACTACGACGATTGGGATGCGGTAGCGCGCGTTGGTCATCCGAGCTGCCAGATTGTGGCATCTTCACTTTCCACCGGCGAGGGCGCCGGCAAAACCGGAAAGGACTTTCTGACGGCGTACGTCGTGGGGATTGAAATCGCCACCCAGCTTTCGGCCGCATGCCCGGATATTATCAAGAGGGGTTTCCACAGCACGCCTATTTACGGCAGCATGGGCTCCGCGGCGGCGGCAGCGAGCGTATTGAGGCTTAAGGCGGATCAGGTCAGGGCGGCCTTCGGCATCGCCGCTTCAGCCGCCGGCGGACTCTTTCGCCAGCAAGGCTCGATGGTCAAACCGTTTCATGCCGGCAACGGCGCCCGCAATGGAGCCGAGGCCGCGCTGCTCGCGCAACGCGGCTTTACAGCGGACGAAGCGATCATCGAAAATCCCATCGGTTTTTGCGATACGTTCTTCTTCGGCAACAACACCTGTAACTATGAAAAAATGCTCGAGGGATTGGGAAACCCGTTTTACGTCGATTCGCCCGGTCTCTCGTTCAAACTGCACCCTTGCAGCGCTCCGCAATTTCTTGCGGCCGACGCCACGCTTTACTTGGTCCGGCAGCATGGCATCCGTTTTGAAAATATCGCAAGCGTCGAGCTCAGGTTGAATCCGTTTCGCTATGAACGCCACTACCGTCCGAAGGTCCAGTCGGGCCTGCAGGGCAAATTTACGACCAATTACGTCTGCGCGATTGCCATACTGGAAGGCCGCCTTGAGAGGGCGAGCTTTTCCGACGCGAAGACGCGGGAGCCCAAAGTTCAAGAGGCTATGAACAAGATCAAAGTGATCAGGGACGAGACCATTCCGGAGCAGGGAGAGTACTGTCCGGTTGCCGTCACGCTAAAGGATGGCAGGAAGGTTCAATATACCGCGACGATTCAAAAAGGACACGCAAAGAATCCCCTCACTGACGAAGAGGTCACAGAAAAATTTCGGAGTAACGCAGCCGTGATGGTTTCACAGGGCCGGGCTGAGGAAATCATTGCTTGCGTTCGTAGTCTTGAACAACTGGGCAACGTAAGAGAACTCACGAAGCTCTTGGTACCTTAGGTTTGCCGCCAGCCGGCTTCCCTCACGTTCCTAACCTCGCGCAGCGCGGTTCGATACCGCCTCCGGTGCGAGCCCGGGAGCCCACGGATAGGCCCGCTGGCTGTGAACGGTTTTGCTGCTTACCATAAGCTCCGCAAACCGGATTCCCACGGCTTGCGTGTTGAGGACCGGAATAGCAAGCTCCCGTTCGACTTCGGCGGGCGAAACCGCCTCCGGGATGAGCCGCGTCGCAAGCGGCACGAGGGCCTGCGCCCCGCCCGCAATTAGCTCGCGCGCGACCCCTACCGTGCGCTCCAAGATCGCGTCATGATACTTGCTGAGATCCCCGACTTCGAAAAGATCGATCACCCGAATCCCGGTGATAAAATGAGCCATGCGGTAGGTTTCAACCATCCGCCACACGTACGCAATGTAACTCTCAACCGGAACCGTAATCGCGAACCGATCGCAAAGCGTCGCGGCAAAGGCGCATGAAGCGCGCAGCAAACCGACGACAGGGATGCGCACGGCCAAGCGCGCAGCCTCGACGCCGGGGTCAAACGCGTCGATCTGGACGACCGCGTCAAACCCGCCGCGCTCTGCTTCGATAATTTTCTTCACCAATGCCGGCGTTCCCAACATGTGGTGCAGGCCAGAGAGGGCTTTCGTTTTTCTGAGATGGTGTAGTACCTCGCTCCCGCCGAGATCCTCGGGATAATCCATTTCTATCGTCGTTCCGGGCGAGGCATAACTCTTGAGTCTGTCCAGACGGCGCTTTTCAAGTTCGGCGCTGATGTCGCGCACAAAACTGTGATTGAGTGCCAAGATACGCATTACGATTATTCCTCCAGTTTCGAGTTTCTGGTTATTAGGCTTGAACGCTCTTGCACTCCGCCCAAATTCTCGCGAGCGTTGCGGGTCTCTACAACGGCCAATTATACATTACAACCACGAAGCTCACGAAGGTCACGAAGAATCAGTTTTCGCGCTTTGCGCGAATCTATTTTTCCCTTCGTGGTCTTCGCGATCTTCGTGGTGAAATATCTGTGTCGGTTTTGGTTGCGGCGTAGCCGGACTGTGTCCTTCGCCGTGAATCTGTGTCTTCTTCTTGGTCGCGGCTCTGCGATGCTGTGGTAGCTCGAAACCAGAAACCCGAGACCCGAAACTCGAAACTTATTTCCTCTCCGCCTGCGGAAACCCGAACGCCTTCACGATCTCTTCTTCATACTTGCCCATCTTCGGGTAATGCTCCCAGGCCAGCACCGAAACCTGCTTCCCCCTCGTGATCTGCTCGTGCACGGAGCCCGGACTGAAGATCGACGCGGCCAGGTCGGCATCGTCGAGAATTTTCTGCCCTTCAGGGCTAGCCTGAAACTCCAACCAAAGAAGGCCCGCATAAGGATTCTCCGCCGTATTCAGAACCGCTTCTGCCTCCGTTAGACGCGCAGGTATGGGTTCCACGACTTTGTACTCCAACTTTTTGTTGGGATCTTTAGACTGGATCAACTTAAACGACTTGTAATTAGGCCCGTAGCAGATCGCTAACTCGCCAGCGATCATCGAAATGAGCAGACGCTGCTCGCCCCGAAACCAGATCGGCTGTTGGGCGGCGAGCTTGCGCGCGTAAGCTACGGTTTTTTCTAAGCCCCAAGTAGGAACAAGCGCCGCAAGCGTCTTGGGGCGCACGTCCAGAGCAAACTTTCTCCCTTTGAACTCCGGCCTCAGAAAGCCTTCCCAGGTATCGGGGACCTTGTTTCCAGCGATGAGATCCTTATGATACGCAACAACCTGAATATTGCTCTGCACCGCCACTACATGACGGTTAACAGGGTCTATGAGTTTTGGCTGGATCTGCAGGACCCCGTGCTCGGCCATCCCCAGAAGATCGAATTTCTTCTGGTACGGAAGAAATTCGCTGTAAAAATCAAAGGCGAGGTAGTTGACGTCCCAGGTCTTCGCCATCCCGGCTTTCATCTCCGAAAGCATGCGCTGATAGTTCTCCATCCCTATCAACTCCTCCGCCCGCACATCGATGAAAGGATATTTCTGCTTGAATGCGGCAGCCATTGCTTTGATCGACGCGGGTTCCTGCGAGCTGAACACGCGGAGCTTGCCTTCCTTTTTTGCGCGCTCAACGATTTCCTGATGGCTGGTGACAAAAATGTAGCCTTTGGCTTCGGCTCCCTGCTTGGCTTTCAGCAGCGACGCGCTCGCTGCCGTGGCCCCGTGAACAGCTGAAGTTTGGACCCACGTTCCCACAATAAATGCCGCGACCCAGAGATATCTGCTTTTCATCATGCGCTTTCCTTTCTCGGCTCTCTCCTCTATTGCTCCAAAGATCGTTTGAGCGGCTCAGCGTGATCAGCTCTCAATCCGCAATCCAACAGTTCTTACTCGATAATGAATTCTATTTCTACAGGGTTCCCGCTCTACGGATGGACGCTTTCCAGGAACCAGTCGGTGGGAATTTCGCGCCCGGCTCCTTTCGCCTTTGCCTGAGAAAATACCGCCGCGCCCACCGCGGCGAACTGAAGACCCATGCCGATATTGTTCAGGAAGCAAGTGCTCTCGTCGCTCGTGCTCCGACCCGGAACTTTTCCCGTTACCAGATCCTTAAGCTCCGGCGCGGCAAGCCAAAACGGCGCTTCCGCGTGCGCCGGCGGTTTCCCGCTCATCACGACGTCGATGGGATCGTGGGCTTCGATCTTGTCGTCGCCCAATCCAGCGATGTAATTTTCCGGCGCCTGCTTGCGCCAGTGAATGATCAGGCGGTCTGCCTTGCGAATCGTTTCATCGCCGAGCTCCGGAACCCGCACGCAGGTTACGTGAATGCCCGGTCTGATCCACTCAGGCGGCACCACCCGCGATAGCGAATTGGTCGTGGTCGCAAGAATGTCGGCATCGCGCACGGCCTGTCCGGCGCTCTCTACCGGGCTCACCTGAGCCGCGACTTTGGCTTCCATCTCGCGCGCAAACGCTTCGCGGTTTTTCTTCGTGGGACTGTAAACGTAAACCTTCTTGATGTTTCGAATCGCGCACATTGCCGGGACATGGCTCCCCGCCTGCCAGCCCGAACCTAGGACGGCGAGCGTGCTCGCGTCCCCGCGCGCCAGGTGCCGCGCCGCCAGCGCGCTGCTCGCCGCGACGCGCATGCGCTGGACTACGCCGTCGGGAAACATCGCCAGCGGCTCGCCGTTCTCCGCGGAGAACAGCATCACCAATCCTACCCACTTTCCGCCCGGGGCCGCAGGAACCTTTACCTTGGTGAGCCGGTTGTTTTCTTGCCGCCACCTGATCACGTCCGAATTGATGCGCAGCGCCACGATTGGGGGTTCGACCATGCCTGCTTCCATCGATTTGAAAGCGTAAACCCCGGCTTCGTTTGACGCCGGCAGCAATAAGTCTGTGCGCGGGCGATTGATGGCCTTGCCTTGCGCCCAGCTTTTGTATGCTTTCTCTAAAGAGTCAATACAATTGTTGACGTCGAGAAAACCGTCGATCTCTTCATTGCTTAATATCAGCATGATTGCTGGGGTATCTTAATGCCCGGAATCTGTCAAGCAACGGCCAGGAGCGGCTCAGCTTCTTCGCCTCGCCGGACAGTGTGAAAAATCACTCGGAACCCTTCGACTAGGCTCAGAGCCCGTCCTGAGTTCATCGAAGGAGCGAACGGTCAAGTACCTGATCCGGCTCACTCCACCACCCGTTCGTGCTGAGGCTACTCGAAGCATGAACGGGGTTTTTACACAGTCTGACGAATGTGAAGGATCTCGGCCAAAATGAGTCACTACCACGCATTGACCTTGCAGCTGTGCTTGGTTAACGTAGCAACACAATTTTGTTGCGTCTTGAAGGGGGACTAAGGCGATGAAAATCAACAGCGTGCAGGTAAAGCGCTTCAACTTGCCGCGTGTCGACCAAACTTGGAGGACGTCGATCTACGCGGGTACGGCCGTCGAAGGGTTCGTTCTCGAAGCGGCCGCCGATGGCACTGTGGGGATCGGCGGCACCGCCGCGCACCCGCTGGTGATTTCCGGTGATGACGTGGAAGCGCAGCTTAACGGTCCGGTCCGAGAGATACTCATGGGAGCCGATGTCTACGACGGCAGCGCCATTCGGCAAGCCCTGAAGGCGACAAAGGTTCATAGCCGGGCGTCGATCGCCGCGGACCTTGCTCTGTACGATTTGCTTGGGAAGCTCGCTAACGTTCCCGGATACGTCCTGTTGGGAGGCAAGTGCCGGCCGCGGGTAACTGTGGTGCGCATGGTCGGGGTCAAAGCGCCGCCCGAATTCAAAGCGACAG
>JBOHVR010000384.1:0-5131 GCA_050735755.1 Binatia bacterium | reverse complement strand
GAAGAAGATCGAGATTTGTTCCTACGAATCCGGACGACCGCTGCTTCTCGACGACCAGATCTCCCGTTTGGGGGGCCAACTCGGCGATCACTTCGTGTCCCCAGCTTCCTTTGACGACCATCGGCGTCTCGCCATACCTTTTGACCCGGCGCAGATAGTCGACGTCAGACAACAAACGCAACTCAGGGTCAAAAGTCATCTGGATATACGCGATCATCGTTCCTGCCTGTCGGGACGCGCGCAGAAGCTTTTGAATCGCTGGGATGATAGCCCGGGCAGCGGAAACAGTTCCGTGGCGCTTGTGGCTCGCGCCGCGCTCCGAGACGTAATCATTTTGCATGTCCACTACCAGCAGAGCGCTATGCGGTGGCTCGATGCGTTCTTTCAGGGTCGTCAGTAATTGCCGGGAAGATGCGCTCATGGGAGCCTCCTTGCGCGAGAGACATTGACTTCGAGTTCAAGCATGCTTTCTCATTCATCCAAAGGGATCTGTTGCATGGCAAACGCGACCCCCGCGCGGTAGGCGCGGTGAATATCGAGTGATTTCTTAATCGCGTCCAGCACAAGTTTTCGCTCCCATTCATTATGCACGTGGACGGGAAGCACGCGGTCCAACATCGTCGCGTGCTCTTGGTCTGCTTCCACGTGGACATTTCTTGCGATCAAAAGTTCCTGCGGGATTCCGACTTCCGACACCAGCTTCGCGCGCACCCGGAAAGAAAATCCACCGCTCTTGACCACGGCATTCGAATTAATGATCTCGAGAATAGCCGCGCACGAGAATGCCTCCAGCCAAGTTTTTTTTCCGAGATTGAGCCAGGCTTCGAAAGCGGAGATCACAAATGGATGTAACTCGGAGTTTTCTATCTCTTCCCGCGTTACGCCCAGGACACGCGCCTCTTGGGTCATCAGTACGTAGTGGTCGGTCCCTCCCGCGCGCGGGTCTGCGATTAGCTCATCTTGTTCGTGAAGCCAGATCTCTCTTTTTACATCCAGGGGCGCAACGCCCATGGCCAAGGCCCACCCGTCTCGGCGATTCTTGATAAAATTAGCCTGATGGATCATCCAGCAGCGGGCCCGGGCGCGGGTAAAGCGCGTGTTGAAAAAATACTGAATCTCAGGGGTGAGATGATGCTCATTCGCCAGGATTTTGATCTGCTGGATCAATTCAGCATTCATGGGTTCCAATATGCCGCAATCCTAGTATTTTATCTTTAAGGGGCGACCCTGTCAAAAATCTTTCGGATATCCCAAATACAGCCTGCGTCGGCTGTTAGTGTATCCTCTCTCAAAAGATTTCTGCAAGCGCCTTGCGCAAGTTGCCAGCAAATTTGACCGATCTATCCCCGTGTGCCATAAAGCAATCAAACTTCACGAGAGCGGGAGCGATTATGAGCACAAACGTCAAAGAGTTCGAAATCCGAAAAACGGGACTGCTTTTTTTCGACATGCTCAATGTCTATTACCACGGGGCGCCGGAAGAAAAAAAAGAGCGCATGCGGCCGGTGGTCGCCAACGGAGCGCGCCTGCTTGAGGCCGCGCGGAAGAGTTCCATTCCCGTGATCTATGCTCAAGCCAATCACCGCCCGGATGGACAGATCCGGAGCCTCATTGTCACGGATACCGACATGCGGCTGCGGCCGTGGCCGAAGGACTTTTGTGATCCGCAGGTGCACGCCGCGACGGAAGGCTCATGGGAGGCGCAGGTTATCCCGGAGTTGAATCCGCTGCCGGAAGATACCATCATCCCCAAATACCGCTGGAGCGCTTTTCACCAGACCTATCTCGATCTGGCCCTGCGCGCTCGCGGCATCGACACTCTGCTTGTCTCCGGCGGCGCGGTCGAAGTCGGAGTTGCCTCGACCGCTTACGCAGCGCGCGACCTCGATTACAATCTGATTGTTGTCCGCGACGCCTGCAGCGGTTCGGATGAATGTTTTAATGTCTTTATGGAGAAAGTCTTCCCCAAGATGGGTCGCGTGCGCACGACAGACGAGGTTCTTGAAATGATCAGAAGAGGACGAAGTTAGTCGGGTTTCTCTAAAATCCGTTCGCAGTTCCGGGCGCAAATCTTCCCGTGCCTCTCTTGCCACAGTTGCCAAAGAGGGATGCAGCTTGTCGGGCGCCATACCCAAACCGCGAATGAGCCCGCGGGCGGCACGTCGGTCGACCCGTAGTGGGGTCATCCTGATGATTGCGAACGGGTACAGCGCGGAAAATCGAGATTCTTCGCTCGCCTCAGAATGATAAAGGGGAGAGACCGTCATCCTGAACTGCGTGAAGGATCTCCCCCCAAATGACCCGCTATTTAGACTGCTTCTTGATAGACCCGGCAGATTCTAATAGAAGGTGGTCGAACACTCCTTTTGGGAGGTCCGATGAATCCAATAAGATTCTCTTTGGGGCTAACACTTGCCGTAACCTTATGTTTGGGTTTCGCCGCCTTTGCCCATGCCCAAACTACGCCGTTCTACAAAGGTAAGACAATCACCGTTGTTCAAGGCAGGGAGCCCGGCGGCACAGGAGCGATGCGCGTCACGGCAATGATCCCCTATCTGAGAAAATATATTCCCGGCGAGCCTACGATCGTTAGCGAATATATGACCGGCGGAGGAGGACGAAAAGCTGCCAACTATATCTATGGGCAAGCTCGTCCGGACGGTTTCACCGTCGGCAACGTGGGCGCGGGACTCATCGCAAACGCGGTACTTGGGGAGCCGGGCGTCCAATACGACATCGACAAATTGATTTATCTTGGCACACCGAATAGCGAGACCCATTACGTTTTTAAAACTATCGCAAAGCTGAACTTGGAGTCTATTGAAAAACTGCGCGCGTATCCCGGCTTGAGAATCGGGGCCCAAACGGTCGGTCATGACATCTATATTAACGGCCGCTTATTTGCCTGGATTCTTAATTTGAAGGATGCCAAATTCGTCACGGGCTATTCAGGTCCGGAGCTTGACATCGCCCTGAAGGGCGGCGAGATCGATGCCAGAGCGAACATAGCGGACACGATTCTTCATCGAACGCCCGAGTTCGTTGAGAAAAAGCTGGTCCACTTTCATGCCATCATTGAAATCCCGAAAGGCGATCGCCACCCCACTTTCGGTTATCTTCCAGAGCTGGAAACTTTTACGACCTCAGACGCGCAGAAAAAGACTCTGAGCATGTTTCGGACTTTTCGCCTTTTCGGATCCCCTTACATCCTTCCGCCGGGAACTCCCAAGGAAGCGGTTAATATTCTCAAGGAAGCCATACGCAAAGCGCTCACAGATCCGGCATTCCACAAGGACTTCAAAAAACTCGTAGGCGATGATCCCTCTCCGCTCATGGCGGAGGAGCAGGAGAAGGCCGTTAAAGAGCTTCCGCGCGATTCCCAGATCATAGAACTCTTCAAAAAAGTCGCCGGCGGCGGCCCGCTGCCGCGCTAGAACTCGGCTGCTTGCCAGCCCAGTTTGGCAGCCCGTACATTTCGCGAGCTTTTGACAGGGTGGTTAACGGAAGGCGGAGGCGAAATTCAGGAACCCGATAGAATTTTTCCGGACAATAAGCTAAACCTGAATTGTTCAACCCGGGTGTTGGACAACATTTTGCGGTTGGTTATGAATCCTCAGATTTCATTTCTTGTTCGTCACGGCCACAATGGCCATTAGCTTTACAGACCTTCGCGCCCGCACCACCGATCTGGCGAAGCGCCCGCGCACCCGGAAGATCGGCATCTGGGTTATCTCGATCATAGTGGCCATCGGCGTTCTGGGCGCTCTGATTGCTCCTCCGCTGATAAGGCAAAAACTTGCGAGCGAGCTTTCCAAAACTCTTCACCGCGAAGTCTCTATCCAGCAGATACGAATTAATCCGTACGCGATGTCTGCCACGGTTCGTGGCTTTTTGGTGAAGGACCGCCAAGGACCCGCAGCGGCGGTTTCCTTCGACGAGCTTTACGTTAATCTCCAGCTCTCCTCGCTGTTTCGGCTGGGGCCTGTGCTGAAGGAAATACGCCTCGTCAAACCGTATATCAGCCTGATTCGAAACGAGGATCGCACCTACAATTTCACGGATCTGATTGAGGAGTTTACTAAAGCACCACCCGGTCCCAAGCCGAAAGAACCCGAGGCCTCGCCGCCGCGATTCTCATTGAACAATATCGAGATCATCGACGGTCGCATTGATTTCGATGACCGGCCGGAAGGCGTTAAACATTCGGTCACGTCATTGCGCATCGGCGTGCCGTTCATTTCCAGCTTGCCTTCTTACGTCGACATCAAAGTCCAACCCGCCTTTTCGGCAGTGATCAATGGCGCCCCGGTGGAAATCGGCGGCGAGACCAAACCCTTCACGGATTCGCGCGAGAGCACGTTTCATTTGGAAATCGACAAGCTGCAGCTCCCGAAGTACGTGGAGTATTCCCCGGTTGAGCTGAACTTCAAGCTTCCTTCGGGGCAAATGGACGGGAAGCTCACCGCTTCTTTCAAGACGGCGAAAGACAAGCCTGCGGTCTTCACAATCTCCGGGCACGTGGAACTGAAAGACTTGGTCATGCAAGAGAAGGATGACTCCCCGATCTTCAGCTTGCCGGGTTTCCAGATCGTCCTTGATGCTTTTGAGGTCTTTGCCAATCGCGCGGGGGTCAAATCGATAAAAATTCAGGGGCCGGAACTTCATATCGCCAAAAACCGGGACGGCAGCATCAACCTGGCCTCGCTCGTCGCTGTGAATCCAACACAGAAAAGTCCGGAGGAAAAAAAGCCGGAAGAAAAGGAAGCGCCTTTTGGGTACCGAATCGACGAGATCCTGCTCGAACAGGGCAAGGTGTTCTTCAACGATCGCAGTCCGGCGCGACCATTTGAAAAACGCGTAGGGAATATCCGTGTCAGTGTAAAAGGCTTGACCAACGAGCCGGAAAAAAAGGCTGAAACAGAGATTTCTTTTGAATCGGACGGCAAAGAGCAATTCAGTCACAGCGGCACGTTGCAGCTCACGCCCCTTGCGGTGGAAGGCAAGGTTCAGATGGAAGCCTTCCAACTGAAGGGTTTGCGGCCGTACTACGAAGCCTTGATCGGGGTGGATATCCGAGAAGGCCTGTTGGACGTCGCCACCCATTTTATTGTGGAGCAAAAAGAGCAACCAC
>JBOHVR010000383.1:0-10485 GCA_050735755.1 Binatia bacterium | reverse complement strand
GATCCCGGCTGCCTGGAGGCGTGTCCTGGTGAGAGGCGTCCTCATAAGGTAATGGTAATAAATGTCGGCACATGCACGCAAGTGCCGACATTTAGTGCCGAAAAATTTGGCTTGAACAGAACGTCGGCACCTACGGGCTTTCAACAGTTCTTACACATCATGTAATCCGAGCAGTTCCCCCAGTCACCTCAGCCACCATACGCACGATGTCCTGCTCGACAGCCCGGATATCGGATTCGATCTCTTCGAGCGGGCGGGGTGGAGTGTACTTGTAGAAATAGCGGTTGAAGTTGATTTCGTAGCCGACCCTGCCGGCCTGCTTGTCCCTGTCGTCGCACACTGCCATGATGATCCAGGCGTCCTGAACATAAGGTTTCACTTCGCGTTCAAAATAGGCCTCGATGCTTTCCGAGAGCGGCACGCTCTCGGTGTCGCGAAGCTCGGGGTCGGGCTCGGGATTGCCGTCGTCGCGGCAGATTCCGGCGGTTTCGTCTCGTTCCGAAAGGGCGGAAAGAATCGCTTTGCGAATGGGCGCAGGGAGCTTGAGACAGGCTGCTTTCGATGCCTTGTCTAGAGCACTTTCGAATGCGGGTCGATCTTTGAATAATGTGCCGGGCAACGTGGAAAGCATTTTGCGGATAACTTCCTGCGCCTTTCTGCCTTCCGCTTCCTCCTTGGCTTTCTCTTTTGCATTTTTCTTTTTGCTCACAGCTAGATTGCGAAACGCGGATTCCTCGTCGAGCCGGACGATGCGCTCGGGGATGGATTGAAAGTTGAGCCTGAGAGGCCGCTCTACGTGATCTTGCGGAAGCCGAAGTGGGTCGTTGGGAAAATCTTGACATGGTCTCCTTCCTTAAAACTGCGCAGAAGCGCGAGGATTTGTTCCGCCCTGTCCGGCGGAATCTCGCGGCGCTTGTCGCCCAGGCTCTTGCGCATCTGCGTCCAGAAAGACGTTGCGTCGATGAGCTGGACCAGACCCTTCCGCTCAGGCGCCTTGCGATTGCTGAGCACCCAGACGTAGGTGGCAATGCCCGTGTTGTAAAAAAGCTGTTCCGGCAGAGCAATCAGAGCCTCAAGCCAGTCGTTCTCCAGAATCCATCGGCGGATCTCGCTCTCGCCGCTGCCGGCGTCGCCGGTAAAGAGTGGTGAGCCGTTCATGATTATGGCGACGCGTGCGCCGCCTTCGTCCGCCGGTTTCATATGAGAGAGCATGTGCTGGAGGAAAAGAAGCTGGCCGTCGCTGATCCGCGGCAGGCCTGCGCCGAAGCGGCCCGAAGAGCCGCGCTCGTGTTCGGCCTCAACTGCTTCTTCGTCCCGCTTCCAGTCTTTGCCGTAGGGAGGATTGGCGATCTGATAGTCAAACGTGCGCCTCGCGTGGCGATCGTTGGACAACGTACTGCCGAAAACGATGTTGTCGGCATCTCTGCCCGTCGGGTCTTTCATGAAGAGGTCCGACTTGCAGACCGCAAAGGTCTCGGGATTGACTTCCTGGCCGAAGAGATGGATCTCGGCGTTGGGATTGATCCCGCCCCGGCCGCCGCCGTTCCCAAGAATGTGATCTTTCGTAATCGTCACCATGCCGCCAGACCCGGAGCACGGATCGCAAACGGTAATCACCACCCCTTTTCTCCGAAGGCGCTCCTCATCTCCCGCCAAAAGCAGATCGGCCATCAGATGCACGACATCACGAGGTGTGAAGTGCTCGCCGGGGTTTTCGTTCAGCGCTTCGTTGAATTTGCGGATCAGCTCTTCGAAGATCGTCCCCATCGTGGGGTTGTCGATCACGTTGGGATGTAAGTCTACGTTCTTGAAGCGCTCAAGGACCTGGAACAGCAATCCGGCTTCGTCGAGCTTGCTGATCGTGTTATCGAAGTCGAATTTTTCCAGGACTTCGCCCATATTGGAACTGAAGCCCTTTATGTAGTTGCGGAGGTTAGCTGCCAGATGCGGCGCGTCCGCGAGAAGCTTCTCAAAGTCGTACCGGGAGGTGTTGTAAAAGGCGAATCCTGAAGCGCGACGAAGCTGCTGTTCCGGGTTGTCTAACTTTCCTTTGAACTTGCCGACGGTTTGAAGGACCTTCTCCTTCGTCGGCGCAAGCACGCAGTCGAGACGCCGCAGCACGGTAAGCGGTAAAATTATGTCTTGATACTTCCCCCGCTTGAAGGTATCTCGAATCAGATCCGCAACACCCCAGATAAAACTGACTATTTGACTATGGTTCAAAAGACATCTCTCCAGGTTGGTTTAACCCCAAATTTCTGCGGATTTTATGCGATTTCGCAGGTTCTTTACAAACCGAAACACGACACGAGGAAGACATAAGGCGGGAGGAGAGAGGCGAGAGTAGAAAAGAAACCAAAAAGCGAACTAACGCGCAGCCAGATTAGGTCAGTGCGGAAATCAGTTCTTTGAATTCTTCGTTAGAAGCAGACGACCCAAGGAGTTTTCTCAAGCGGCTCCCTTCATGATCGTTTTCTTGCGCCTTCTCAGCAAGCTTGCGGAAATCAACTCGCCCTTCCGCCCATTCCCGTAGGGCGAAGAGCCGGTCTATAAGCTTCAAACGAAGATCGTATGCAGGAAGATAGGCTTTCGTCTCGGCGATGAACTCGGCCACCACGTGGGGCACATGTCCCTGGAAATCTCGACCCGCAGTAATTTCCCGCCGCAAAGCGCTGGATGATATTTCTTTTACCTCACGCGGCAAAACCAACGGAAAAACGCGATCGCGATAAGGCTCATTTTCTGTGCGATTCAGGATTTGCTCCAGATCGCTCATGCCGAGGTTGCCTCTCATCGCAACTACCAGCTGGGATTCCGTCAGCAGAGTTTGGAGCGCCGCTTCCCGGTCCTGGTAGTAGCGGGCATCGAAGATCTGAATGAGCTTGTCCATGCCGGCCACAAAAGAGATCCGCGCGCTCTTGCCCAACAAGGATCGAAACGCTCGCGCCTGCTCGAAATAAAGCCCGCGATTGACAATCGCTACCGCGGCCCAATCGAGGCCTGCTGCCAGTAGCTCAAGGAGTAATAAGCGGTCCTCCAACATCGGTCCCTCAATCCGTTCCTTGTCTACGGTGACGAGCCCCAGCGTAAAAAATACCCGATCGAGATTGAACGATTCTTTGGCAGAACGCGCCAGCTCCAGATGCGCAATCGTCGGAGGGTTGAACGAGCCTGAGAGAATGCCGACGCGCTCGAAGTCGCTCGCGTCAACGAGGCGGCTGCACACAGTTTTTGGGTTGAACTCTTTTTTTAGAGATTCAAGGGCATCGCGTAGCCTAAACAGCCGTTTGAGGTCGTAGAACTCTGGACGCGTCATTCTGATAATCAGTCTTCGTTCACGGATTGCCGGCAAGAGGCCGCGCCGTGGGTGGACCGACCGGCAAACGATGTGTGAGCCGCTGGTTGAGCGTCGCCGCCAAACCCTTGATTCGTTGCGTTTCCCTATGCCCCAGAAAGCGCATCGTAAACGCTGTCTTGTTGTGCAACAGAGGCTCGTCGAGATCGATTTTACCCCGGCACATCTCGCCGTCGGGGGTGCCGGGGATCGGGGCGAGCTCCGACAGCATGATACGGATTCCCAAGCTGTTTACGTAGCCATAGATGGGTGGGTTAACAAGCAGGATGCGGGGCTTCATAAAGCTTGAGACTCAGTGTCTACGATACCACACCGCCCGACTGATGGGTGTCGCAAAGCTCAACCCATCCTACCCGACTCAACGCTTCCCACGTATACCATACGGACACCAACCCGCACACGATCACGAGGTCCGTTTTCCTTCCCAAGGACATAGGTCCTGGAGAACACATTCTCCGCAGCGCGGCCTCATCGCCCGGCAAACTTTACGGCCATGGATAATCAGCCGGTGCGAGAAATGAGTCCATTCTTTCTCCGGAAGAAGTCGCATCAAGTCTTTTTCGATCCTATCGGGTTCAACCTGTTTGGTGAGACCGAGCCGTCCTGCGAGCCGTTTGACATGGGTGTCCACAACAACTCCAGGGGTGCCAAAAGCGTAACCCAAAATGACGTTCGCCGTTTTTCTCCCGACCCCTTTAAGACGCGTCAATTCCTCCATCCTTGATGGAACCTTCGAAGCAAATTCCTGGACCAGTTGCCCGGACATCATTTTTAGCGCTCGCGCCTTGCTGCGGAATAAACCAAGCGAGCGAATGATCCCTTCTATTTCCTGAACCGTCGCGTTTTGCAGTTCGGCCGGCCCGGGATACCGCTCAAACAATCGGGGCGTGACACGGTTGACTTGCTCATCCGTAGATTGGGCGGAAAGAATTGTCGCAACCAGGAGCTCGAAGGCATTCCGGTGCTTCAGGAAGCATTTCACTTCGGGATAGGCTTGTGCCAGCCTGGCCGCCAGCAACAGCGCCCGTTTTCTCTCCGTGGCGCCGGAGATACCCCTGGCCCGCTTCTTGCCGTTTCTATTTGTCATGATTGAAAACTCTTTAAATGACGTGACCGTTCAGCCAAGGGGACGTGAAGAAAATACCATGAAGGCGAAAAATTTTCGCACTATTTTGACAGGCGAGTTGAACTAAGCAAATTTGCAACAGCACGCCCCGGCAGCTTCCAATGGGGCAAGGAGGTTCTTATGAAAGGAACAAAATTTATTGTATGGAGCGGCGTGATAGGCGCCTTAGCCTTGGTCTTTGTCGATTCGGCGCGGGCAGATGACCGCCGGTACTCCGGACGCCGCGGTACTTCGGGATTACGACAAGAGCTTTATCGAGGACGGGGAGAACTACGTGACAGCCGCAATGAGCTCCGCCGCGATCTCGAGGAGCTGGCGCGGGATCGGCGCGAGCTGCGTCAGGATCGGCGCAACGACGCAAGCCGAGCCGAGATCGCGCGGGACCGGGCGGAAGTTCGCGAGAGCCGACAAGAAGTTCAGGAATCTCGGAGAGACCTAAGCCGCGATTTGAACGAGTACTACCGCGACCTTAACAAGTACCGATGGCGCGCCGGCCGCTCTTATGATCGCGATGACTGGTATGGTCGCTCCGGCTATCGTTCCCGGGACTACGACTATGGTCGCCGGAACTCCTGGTGGGGACCGTTCGGTTGGTGGAACCGCTCCTACCGCGACCGTTAAATTCAGCAGCTCGTTTCGTTATCTCCTTTTATCCGGACCCAAGGGCAGGCTCGAAAGCCTGCCCTTGGTGTTTCTACGTCACGCAAGCCAACTTGACCTCTTTCGACAGATTCTATAAGCGACATACAAATATTTGGTGCTATAAGTTTATCCCTGCGGCTACCCTCCCTCACCCTTCCCTCTCTGTACGGAGAGGCTTAGAGTGAGGACCGAACGAAGCGAGAGCAAGCAGATGCAACAAGCATTTGGCGGTGCTAATAATCTAACCGCCTTCGCTGAGTTGCTTTAACCGCTCAAATGCGCAACTCTGGCGGGCCGGCAGAACACATACAGGAGGGAAACAAAATTACTAAACTCATTCAGGACGACATCCTACAGATCATGAAGCTGTTCGAGAATTCGAGCTTCGATTACCTCCAGCTCGAATTCGGCGATCTCAAGCTCACGGTCAGCAAGGCTGGATACAATCCCGGCTCTCCCCCGGCAGAGGTCGAAACAGGTGTCCGGGCACAGAAAGCAGAGGTTCTCGGCATGCCACAAACAGCCGCAAAGGCCGCCGCCCAGCAGGCAGCAAAACCTAAAGTCGCTCAAACCAGTGGCGACTCGGTAACGATCCCGGCGCCGATGGTCGGAACTTTCTACACCGCTCCATCTCCGGGGGCACCTCCTTTTGTCGCCCTCGGCGATTCGGTGAATGAGGACACGACCGTCGGCCTGATCGAGGTCATGAAAGTTTTCAACGCCGTCACCGCCGGAGTCAGTGGGTCTATTTCCGAGATCTGCGTTGAGAATGGACAATTCGTTGAGTACGGACAGTCGCTTTTCCTCGTCACGCCGGATGGGACTCAAAAGGCAAAGGATTCCGCAGGATGAGCATCGGACGCATCCTGATCGCGAATCGCGGTGAGATTGCCGTCCGTGTCATCAAAGCCTGTCGCGCCTTGGGAATCGAGTCCGTGCTGGCCGCATCCGAAGCCGACCGCAACAGCCTGGGGGCGCAAATGGCCGACCGCGTCGTTTGCATCGGTCCTCCCCGTGCAACCGACAGTTATCTTAAAATAGAGGCCCTGATTCCCGCCGCCCTGGGCGTTGCCGCTGACGCGTTACATCCGGGATACGGCTTCCTTGCCGAAGATCCGAGATTGGCTGAAGCCTGCGTGAACTACGGCATCAAGTTCATCGGCCCCAGCCCCGAAAGCATTCGCTTGATGGGTAACAAATTGGAGGCGCGGGCCTTTGCCGCCGAGCACGGCATTCCGGTCGCAGCCGGTTCCGCCCGAGTCCGGGACCTGAACCACGCCCTGCGTATAGCCGCCGACATTGGCTTTCCCCTGCTTTTCAAAGCGGCTGCAGGCGGCGGCGGACGCGGCATTAAGATTGTCACCTCAGAGACCGGGCTGCCGGAAGCTTTCGCGACCGCGGCGGCAGAGGCGCGCGCCGCCTTTGGCGACGAGACCCTTTATATGGAGCGTTACGTCGCCAATGCTAGACACATCGAAGTGCAGGTCTTTGGCGATAGTTTGGGACAAGTCATCCATCTCGGAGAGCGCGACTGCTCGCTCCAGCGCCGGCACCAAAAAATCGTCGAAGAAGCGCCAGCGCCCAATCTTTCCGAGAGTTTAAAGCAAAAAATCCATGGCGCGGCGGTGGCGCTCGCGGAGAAAATAGGATACGAGAATGCGGGGACCGTGGAGTTCATTTTCGACCGCGACAGCGGCACGTTCTATTTTCTCGAGATGAATACGCGCATTCAGGTGGAGCACCCGGTAACCGAGATGATCACGGGCGTGGATTTGGTCCAGGAGCAGATTCGTGTGACGGACGGCCAACCTCTTTCCCTCGTCCAATCTGACGTGCGCTTCACGGGCCACGCGATCGAGTGCCGCATCAATGCCGAATCCCCGCGACATGAATTTCGTCCCTCGCCGGGACAACTCACAGCCTGGGAACCGCCCGCGGGAGCCGGGATTCGCCTCGACAGTCATTGCTTTTCCGGCTACTGCATTTCGCCTTATTATGACTCCCTGATGGCGAAGCTGATTGTCCACGGCGTAACCCGACAGGAAGCTCTCAGCCGGATGGGTGAAGCGCTGGATAAGTTTATCGTCGACGGCGTCGACACCAACATACCGTTTTTGCGTTCTCTTCTGCGCCATCCCGAATATTTCGCCGCCAACATAAACACGCGTTGGGTGGAAGAGAATCTTGCCGCGCTTTCCGCTCGAGCAGGATGACCCGATGAGCGAGATTATTTTTGTCGACACCACGCTGCGCGACGGCCATCAAAGCCTCTGGGCCGAAAATATGACCACGGGAATGATGCTGCCGATTGCCGAGCGCATGGATCAAGCGGGTTTTGAGGCGATTGAGCTGATCTCCGCATCGCACTTAAAGAAGTGCGTGCGCGAGCTAAAGGAAGACCCATGGGACCGGGTGCGTCTGATCGCGCAACGGGTCAAAAAAACGCCGCTGCGCTTGATTGCCGGGCGCGTCAACGCTTTTGAGATCACCCCGATTTCGATTTACCGGCTTTTCATCGAGCGCATGGCCGCCAATGGTATGCGCCAGGCGCGCATCTCGGATGAGTGGAACGACCCGGAAAGCTGGCGGCGCAAAGTGGACATCTCGCGCGCGGCCGGCCTCGAGCCTATCGTCAATCTGATTTACTCTGTCTCCCCCAGGCACACGGACGAACACTATGCGCAAAAGGCGCGTGAGGCTGCGGCCCTCGGCAAACCCCGCCTCTGCCTCAAAGATCCTGGTGGTTTGTTGACGCCGGAGCGGACCCGTGCTCTGGTTCCGCTGATTTTCGCCAACGGCGGCGGCGCTCCGCTTGAGCTGCATACCCATTGCACCACCGGGCTTGGGCCGCTGTGCGCGCTGGAGGCGATTCAGCTCGGCGTCAAAATCGTCAACACAGCTATTCCTCCGCTGGCCGATGCGTCCTCGAACCCTTCGCTGTTCAATGTCACAAGAAATGCGCGCGCGCTGGGGTTCAGCCCGGCTATCGATGAGGCGGCGCTGAAACCCGTATCACAACATTTTGGCGTCATCGCCGAGCGCGAAGGATTCCCGGTCGGCGCGCCCGCCGAATACGACTACTCCCAATACCAGCACCAGGTGCCCGGCGGGATGATTTCCAACCTGCGCCACCAGCTCCGTAAAGTCGGGCTCGAACATAAGCTGGAGGCGGCGCTCGAAGAATGCATTCAACTGCGCGCCGAGTTTGGTTACCCCATCATGGTCACCCCCCTCTCGCAGTTTGTCGGCAGCCAGGCGGCCATCAACGTCATCGTGGGCGAGCGCTACAAGGAGGTTACCGATCAGGTCATTCAATACGCTCTCGGGCGATGGGGGAAAGAAGGCGCGCTCACGATGGATGCCAACGTCAAAGACAAAATTCTCAGCCGCCCGCGGGCCAAAGAGCTGGCGGGCATTGAGCCGGGCGAGCCGTCGGTCAAGGAAGTTCGCAATAAGATCGGCGCGCCGGGAGTATCAGATGAGGAGCTCCTGCTCCGCTGGGTCGTGCACCGAGAGGATATCCAAGCCATGCGCGCCGCCGGTCCGATTCAAGAATACCTGACCGCCGCGCACCCGCTGATCATGTTGCTGCGGGAATTGTTGGAACACGACTCATCTCAAGAGATCGCAATGCAAAATTCCGAAGTCAAACTTGTGCTGAAGCGCGGTAACCATTCAGGAACGGTGCATTCATCACGCGTTCACCCTTCTGACAGTCAAATCTCCCCCAGCCCCTCCCTTCGACGGAGTTTATCCTGAGCGAAGCCGAAGGGCTCAGGGCATGCTTTTTCAAAGAGGGGTATAGGGTGACGAATTAAGAACCGTGTGTATGAAATCCCCCTTTTTCAAAAGGGGATAGAGGGGGATTTTGAGGACAGATAGGTTTCGGTTTCCTAAGTAAGTTCCGAATCACGCCAGGATCAGCAATTAAAGTAAGGAGGACCTTTGTTTTATGGAAGTCACAGCGATTGACGTGCACGTTCACCTTTGTGACGAGCTGACCCTCAGCTCCAAGGGCGACCGCCCCAAACAGATGGCGCGGTATTTTGGCAGAGAGCGCAAACCCGTCTCGATGGACGAGATGGCTGATCAATATCGAGCGCGCAAGATGATGGCGGTTCTCATGAACACCACCGATGTGACCGTTACGGGTTTAACTCCGGTGCCCAATGACCACATCGCGAGCTACGTCCGCAAGTATCCGGATATCTTTATCGGCTTTGGGGTCATCGACCCATGGCAGGGCAAAGTCGCTTTGCAGGAAATCAAGCGCATCAAAGATTTGGGATTGCGCGGGATCGGCGAGCTCAACCCCGCGCGCCAGCACTTCTTTCCCAACGACACGCGCTTCTACCCGCTATGGGAAGAAGTTCAGAAGCAAGGACTGCCGATCCTATTTCACAGCGGCATGGCGGCAGCGGGCGCCGGCACGCCCGGGGGGATGGGAACAAAACTGAAGTACACCCAGCCGATCCATCTCGATGACGTGGCCGCCGATTTCCCCGAGCTTAAGATCATTTCCGCCCATCCTTCGTGGCCGTGGGGATCAGAGAGTCTGGCGATCGCGCGCCACAAGAGCAATTTTTATGTTGACCTGTCGGGCTGGGCGCCGAAATATTTCTCTCCGGAGCTGGTGCAATACGTCAATACGATCATTCAGGACAAAGCACTGTTCGGTTCCGATTGGCCTTCGATGGGCGTAGAACGTTGGCTGGAAGAATTCGCAACGCTCAACATCAAACCCGAGGTGAGGCAGAAGATCATGTTGGATAATGCAAAGAAGTTCTTCGGATTGACCTTTTAAAGCAAGGAGGAAACCCGCATGGCAGTTACAGCAAAGAAACAAGATATCGCTATTAAGAAATCCGATCGGCGCTGGCAGTCCGACGTCATCGTCGACATGATCAAGCGCTACGACTTCGAATATATCGCGCTAAATCCGGGGGCCAGCTATCGCGGGCTGCACGATTCGCTGGTCAATTACGGCGAGAACGACCCGCCGATGCTGCTTTGCCAGCATGAAAAGATCGCCGTCCAGATCGCCCATGGCTACGCGCGCGCCAAGGGCAAGCCGATGATCGCCATCGTGCACAACCTCGTCGGGCTGCTACACGCGCCGATGGGCATCTATTACGCCTATATCGACCGCGCGCCGGTGTTCATCATCGGCGCCACCGGGCCGCTGGTCGAGCCGCGCCGGCGCCCCTACATCGACTGGATCCATACGGCCAACGTGCAAGGCGAAGCGGTTCGCAATTTCGTCAAGTGGGATTACCAGCCGACCACGGTCGACGGTGTGCCCGGCGCTTTCGCGCGCGCCTACTCGGTGATGATGAGCGCGCGCCAGGGGCCGGTCTATATG
>JBOHVR010000382.1:0-4559 GCA_050735755.1 Binatia bacterium | reverse complement strand
GTTCTTCGTTGTTGGCCGAGGGGGCTTTCGCAGGCTCTTCAGCGGAAGCTACGCCGTGATTTAGAATGCAAAGGAACAGGAGCGGAAGAAAAACGACAAGGCTATGAGAACGCAAGCGAACGCGCGGCATATGATCCGACGGTACTCGACCGGAAGCAAGGCTGTCAATCAAAAAGGTAGCTACCAAGCAGGTAGACGAAGAACCGGCTGCGCCGATAGATATAAGTGCCGAAGCCGGCAATGCAAGCAGCAGCGGGAGCATTCTTGGTTTTGCACGGCTCCCCATCAGCAGCAATGCAATGCTCGTGATCGTGAGAGCCAGAGCCGTGTCGGGGCCATTCGGCCGGAAGCAAGGCGACTGACCTTTGATTTAGAAATAATTGATCGATGCTGAAGTCCGCAGTCGCCGTCTTTCCTGCTTTGATGCGCCCCTCTGAGGCGACACTCAGTAGGTTTTCAGGTTGCGTGTTGTGGGGCGGCAGGACGCGCTCTCCAGGAGTTACAGCCCCGTCGATAGGCCTTGACAATGGCAATACCCCAAGCTAGAGGACGCTATGAGCCTTCTGTCAGTAGCCCCCCTGCAAGACGCGACAGTTTCGCCATGGCTTTATTCCCAACAAAGGGTTGTTCAAATTCAACCCGCAAGGTGATGCTATGCACTACATTTCAGCAAAGATAGCGATATTTTGTTTAGCGGTTTTTCCTTTCTCTACGAGCTTTGCCGCCTTTGCGGCCTCTTCGGGAATTGGAATAAAGCGCGAACAAATTCTTTCTGGAGCCCAAAAAGAAGGGAAGCTGCGCGTGCTGAGTTCCTTGGATCCGGCTTCTTTTAATGCGCATCGCGACGCTTTCATGAAGAAGTATCCCTTTATTAAAGACGTGCGCGTCGAAGAGATGAAGGGGACGGCCGGACCGCAAAAGTTTCTAATGGAGCTGAGCGCCGGGCGCGGCGACAACTGGGATGTTTTCGACGTTGCGCCCGAGTTCTACGATGACTTTCAGACCTTCATTAAAGCGTACGATTTTCTAGCCATGGTGCGGGATGGGGTTGTAAAAATTCCTCCGCAGATCATTGACCCGAAAACTAAAAATATCGTGGCCATCGCCAGTTCCATCCATGGGATAGCGTATAATCCCAAAATCGTGCAGCCGGAAAAGGTCCCTAATAGGTGGGAAGACTTTTATAAGCCGGAGTTCAAAGGCCGGAAGTTTATGCAGGATATCCGCCCGCAGGGATTTGCGGCGATGGCGGCGGGTCTTGGTCTAGAGTGGGCCGTTCAGCATGCACGCAAACTCAGGCAACAGGGCCCGGTATGGGTAAGGGGACAGAGCCGTGCCATCACGGCGATGTCCAACGGGGAGTCGGGCATGCTGCATCTTGCCTATTACCACTCGTGCATAAGAGCAAAGGAAAAGAACGTTACCAAGACAATAGAGTGCAAGGTTATTGAGCCGGTCCCCGCTCGGATTCAGGAAATGACGGCCGTCAACACCAGAGCCCAAAATCCGAATGCCGGTCTTCTCTGGGTCGAATTCCAGGTATCGCCCCAAGGTCAGCGGATCATCGACGACAAGGAACCTCTAAAGTCTTCGATCTTTGTGCCGGGCTCTGAATTGGCTACGGTGACGCAGGGTAAAAAGCTTTCGCTCAACGACTGGGGGACCTTTCACAAGACGGAAGAGTATATGAAAAAAGCCATTGAGGCGTTCGGCTTCCCACAGGCCGAACTCAAGTGACGCGATTGAAAGACGTTTCTAATTTGATCGGGTCCCATTAATCCAATCGGCACGGACGCATGATTTTACCTCGGGAAATCGCCATGGAAAGTACGTAGGTGTAGGGTTAACCTCGACATCTGTGGCTCTGAGACAAAGGCCGCGAAGCTGCTTCGAACAATTCTGCCAAAGTGACGCCGGCTTTGCGCGCAAGAAAACTGAATCCGAAAAAGCTGAGCCTGTCCTCTACTTTACCGTAGATCCCTTCCAGCCCGCTCGCGCACCCTGAGCGCTGCAAAGAGCATTAGTATCATTGAAGATGCTATCATAATGATGGGATGTTCGGCGTGGGTGAAAAACGGAGTTCAGATCGAACCAGGCGCCCGGCTGTTCCAAAAATGCAATCGGTGTTTTTATGCTGCCTCTTTATTTCCACAAATGGGTTTGACAGTAAGGCCAAGTTTACGGGCTTCTTCGGCGCACGACTCGCATACTCTGATGCGGATCACGTCGCTTGAGACTACGTACCTGGCCGCTTTACCGCTCATGCACCTTTCGCAAATACCATGGCAACACTTAGCCCGCGCTTTTTCAAGCAGGTTACTTATATTCTGAAAAAGCCTCACAGATTACACTAAATTCCTCAATTTACTCTACCATCTTTAAAAGGCTTAACAAGTTGTCACTGAGGCAAACTACGGACGTTTTTTTGAAGACCGTCAGGGGGCTCACGGTAGGCTCAGAAAAACTAAGAGGTCTTACAGAACGGGAGATCTCAACAAGGGGTGCGCCGGCAATCAGCGAGCGATAACAACACGAGGACGCCGCCCCCGCACACATGAGGGCGGTTCTTTCCTCTGTTGCACAACGACGCGTCTTCGACAGCGTTCCGGAAAATCTGCGACTCCATAGAGTCGGAGAAAAGTCGGGTGATCCATTATCAAACGTAGTGTCGGTTTTCTGACAGTCCGCTTCTCATCAACTAAGGATAGGATAGATCAAAACGCTGGCAAGACTCATGACTCTGCCACTTCACCCAGAGGACGATCCGGCAACGGGAACCACGTTCCGGGATCCTGGCTGTTGTTATGACGGTCACAAGGATCGGGACCTACAGAGGTTCGCCGAGGAATTGATAGATTGGCTGCGGCGCGCGGAACCTGGGAACGGACGGCAAACTACCGCGTTGAATTCTCAGCGCTGAATGCGATATGCGTTGAGCCGAAAGGTGGAGGAGGAGAAGGAACACCAAGGTCTAACTGCCAGCAGAAGTTAAGACGACTTAGAGATACAGCTTGTGTGTGGCTAGCGGGGCATCTTATGAGAGCCCTGTGGCCGGCACGGCTAATCCTTCCGACAGTGGTTGGAAGGATTGTCCATGCGAGCATAACATTCATGGATTCGGCGGATGTCCGAACCGCGTCCATCGGATTCAGAAAGCAGGCCGGGATTGTCGGCAGAAGGACCGCTTCCAACAAACCAGAAGGCAGGAGAAGAGTCATCGGGGACATGTGCCGACCAGACGCATTAAGATAAGGGATTTGCCACGCTTTCCGCCGTTGTGGGAGAGCTTATCGGGTCTATCCAAGTCCGGCTGGATCGGCCGTTTACGGCACGCACGTGTAAATTTCGCCAACAGATATCTCCTGATCGTCGTTGAGGAAGGGAGTGAATTTTTCTTCGGTCGTTATGCGACCGATCTGACAAGGCTTACGAAACTTCAGGAAGCATTAGAACAAAATATCGGGGAGCAGCTCTCCGCCGTAGCTGACATTGAAATTGATATTTGAATTACAATAGGCAGGCGGCCGTTCCACAAGAAAAACAAATCCACGCAAGAAACTATCTCACCGAGCCACAAAAATTAGAGTCAAAATCGCGTGCCTGGAATGCTCTACCGCTACAGCATGCTTCCCGGTTGCGGGTACGTGAGGCGGTTTTCTTGAATCACAGCGAAGGGCGTGAGGTTGTGGTTGCGGACATCGCTGGCAGAAACAATATGCAGAACCTCTGCCTGCTTGAGAAGGAGCGCGTCGGCAATCAGCGAGCGGTGGCAACGCCAGGGCACGGCCTCGGCACACACGAGGACGGTTCTTCTCTTCGTTGCACAATGGAGCGCGTCTTCGAGGCCGCGCCGGAAAACTTGGGACTGCATATAGTCGGCAAAACCGCGAAAGCTCAGGTTGCGCCAGCCCGTGTTCAAGGAGTTGGGAGCCGGTTTACGCAGGCCGCCAAGTTCCTTCAGATGGCGATAGTGAACCGCGTACTCCCTTAGAGTCCGTGCTGGCGCTTCAGAATTGAAATGTGGGAACCGCCGCGATCGCGGCACAGTGCGCACATCGATGAGCAATTCAATTTGACTGAGGCGCAAAAGCTCGATGAATTCCTGGAGCGAGCGCGTGGAATGACCGATCGTGTATACCTTCCTCTCACGCGACGGGGGAGGATCGGGGTGAGATAAGGCGGATTGGGAGAGTGAACGCCATCTCATGGCGTAAACGCTTCGTTGATGGTTGAAAAAGACGCGCCCGGCTTCGGCCCTCCTGAGATGACGTAAATAGTGTTGCCGATGGCCGCGACCCCCAATCCATGCCGCGCTGTGGGCAGCGGCGCCCATCTCTGCCAGAGTAAAGGAAACCAGATCGTTAGCAACACCACGACTCGCACCATGCAACACCTCGCACTTAAAGAGCGAACGGGACGACGTAATTTGAAAGACGCTTCCAAACTCCCTCGGACGTCAATTCTTTTCTTTGGTATCATGGGGAGGACTATGCCGCGGCAGATAGCGGATGCGCGCACTGACCGGAAAAAGGGATTCTTTGGGGGTGGCGGGTTAGGAG
>JBOHVR010000381.1:0-3768 GCA_050735755.1 Binatia bacterium | reverse complement strand
CGCTTCTATGGGCAGGAAGACTTCGCCGCGCGCTTCGAGTCGTTTCGGCAAATTCTCGCTGCCCGGCCTAAGCGCCAGTGGGATGGACCGAACGGTCCTGAGATTCGCAGTAATATCTTCGCCGTTGATGCCGTCGCCCCGCGTCGAACCCTGCGTTAAGCCGCCGTCCTCATACACCAGCTCTACGGCGACACCATCGATTTTCGGCTCCATCACATACTCAATGGGCTCTGAGGCTTTGAGGAAGCGACGGACGCGGTCGTCGAATTCTCTTACTTCCTCTTGGGTGGTTGCGTTGTTCAGGGAGAGCATCGGCAACGTGTGGTGTACGGTGCCGAACTTCTCCAAAGGGGGTGCTCCAACTTTCTGGGTCGGAGAATCCGGAGAAGCATATTCGGGGTATTTCCTTTCTAATTCGGCCAGCTGGCGGAGCAGGCGATCGTATTCGGCGTCACTGATGGTGGGATTGTCCAGCACGTAGTAAGCACGATTATGCTGCTCGATCTCGTCACGTAGATGTTGAATTTCCCTTTTTATTTCCGACGCCGGCATAATCCTGTCGACTTCTAATGGGTTGTGACTCGTTGAGAAACTCCCGCTCAAGTCTTGCTCTTTTCCAACAAGTTAGCACGGAATTACAGCATCGATAAAGTCTGCTGTGGCGTTCCCGAGTTGACTTTACGAAGCTTAGAGGCTATCGTGTTTTTGGACCGGAACTTTTTGGAAAAGGCGTTCTATTTCTACTAAGATCTCATTTCATGAGCGGTTCTCTATCAGCCGCAGGCCATTCGATTCTGGACACTAAGGTCCTGATCTTAAATCGCTCCTACCTGCCGATCCATGTCACGTCGGTGCGCCGGGCATTTTCGCTGTTGTATCAAGGAATTGCCCGGGCCGTAAATGAGCAGTATCAAACGTTCGATTTCAGTAGCTGGAGCGACCTCTCGGTTTCTGTTCACGATGAATCCGTAGGGCTTGTCAATCGAGCGATCCGGGTGCCGCGCGTTATTCTCCTGGTTAGCTACGATCGGATTCCGAAGCGCCACGTTCGCTTCAGCCGCTACAATATTTATGCGCGGGACAAGAGTACATGCCAATACTGTGGTCGGAGGCTCCCGCGTCACGAATTGAATCTGGACCATGTTGTCCCCCGCTCGCTTGGAGGTACTTCCACGTGGGAAAATGTTGTCTGTTCGTGTCACGAATGTAACCGACGAAAGGGCGGCCGGACGCCAGAGGACGCAGAGATGACCCTTTTACACAAGGCGGTGCGACCGAAATGGACCCCTTTTATGCAAGAGACCTTCAATCTCGCACGCTATAAAGAGTGGCTGCCGTTTCTCAACAGCGTGGACATTTCCTATTGGAATACGGAGCTTCTGCAGGATTAAGCCCGTACCTATATATAGTGGTTTTTTTGCCGCCTGCCCCCTTTATCTTGTCATTTTTTCTTGACAGGTACCGAACCTTGTGAAATAGTCCAGCGAGCTTGAGGGGTGTCCTCATTCGAAACGGTATTGGGGCTCACCCGCTATCACTTATGCATCTCAAAAGCCTCGAAATGACTGGTTTCAAATCCTTTAGCGAAAGGACTCTTGTGGATTTTAGGGCCAGCATTACGTCGGTCGTAGGCCCTAATGGCTGCGGCAAGTCCAACATTGTCGACGGGTTGCGTTGGGTCATGGGGGAACAAAGTCCTCGCCATCTTCGCGGCCAGCAGATGGAGGATGTCATTTTCAACGGCAGTGAAAGTCTCCCGCCAACGGGAATGGCTGAGGTTTCGGTAATTTTGGATAACCAGGACGGACGTGGGCCCGTCGAATACGGCAGTCTGAGCGAGATCATGATTACCCGGAGGCTCTTTCGCTCTGGAGAGTCGGAATATTTGGTTAACAAAGTCCCGTGCCGCTTGAAAGATATCACAGATCTTTTTCTCGGGACCGGCGTCGGCAACAAGGCGTATTCCATAGTTGAACAGGGTCGCGTGGAAGAGATCGTCAATGCTAAGTCGGAAGAGCGACGCCTTCTGATCGAAGAAGCTGCGGGGACTAGTAAATACAAGAGCCGTAAATTCGCTGCTGAGCGGAAGTTGGAGCGAACGTCGCAAAATCTGTTTCGTGTTACCGACATCCTTCGTGAAATCGAGCGCCAGATCAAAAGCATGGAGTTGCAGGCCAAGAAGGCCGAGCGGTTCAAGGCGGTGCGCGAAGAACTCAAACAAAAAGAGCTTTGCTTGGGAAGCTTGCAGTGCCGGGAGCTTCAGTTCGAGATTGCGGAATGCCGGACGAAGCTCACCGCCGCTGATGACAAACTGCTCGCTTTAGTTTCCTCACTTCGAACCCAAGAAGCCGAGAGCGAGAGTGCAAGGCTAGCGCTCATGGAAATAGAAAAGGAAACCGGATCCCTGCAGCAAGATGTTTTTCAACAGAAGATGCGCATCCAGGGCAGGGAACAGGAGATTGAGTTCGGCACAAGAGACCTGAATCAGCTACTGGAGCGCGGGAAAAAGGCTGAAGCCGAGCTGCAAGAAATGAAAGAGCGGGAGAAGTCCCTCGTTGCAGAGATTGAGCAGCTAAAGAAGTCGCGCGAGCGCTTCGTGCAGCTCTCTCTTTTCGAGGAGGTCTCTTTACGTGAAAGGGAAAGGAGTCTCGGTCAGCTTAAGAGTCAGATGCAGGCTCTTCAGTTGGAAGTCGATCAGCAACGAGAAAAGCTGATTGAAGTTTTGAACCAACTCTCCCATTTGAAAAACGAGTACCACGCAAAGAACAAAAGAAGGGAAGAAATTGTTCGGGAACTGGCAAAGAATGCCGGCGAGAAGGCCAAATGGAACGCATCGCGAGAGGTGTGGAGGCAACGAGCGCGCGAGAAAAACGATGCTCTCGCAATTCTTAGCGCGCAAGACAAGGAGAGCCGAGCCGCAATAGACGATTTGGTGGAGAGCCTGCGCGAGACCGGTCAGGTTCGTAGCGAACACGAGCAAGCTGTGGAGGCGCTAAAGGAGCGTTTGCAAGAAACGAGATCGAGATGGGCATCGCTTGAGGCCTTGCAGAAGAATTACGAGGGTTTTCAGGAGGGTGTGCGCGCCATTATGTTGAAGCGCGATAAAGAAGAAGCCTTCGGAGGCGTCTGTGGCCTAGTGGCAGAAGTGATCGAGTCCTCCTCTGATTTTGAAAAAGCGCTGAGCGCAGTTTTGGGGGACCGTTTACAGTACATCATTGTCCAAAGTCATGATGAAGGGATTCAGGCCATCGACTATCTGAAGCGTGGATCCGGCGGTCGCGGAAGTTTCATCCCTCGTACCGTATCTCGCTGGCAACGGCGTGCGCTTCCCGAGGGGGAGCCCGAAGTTATCGCTCCGCTGTTGGAAAAGGTCACGGTGAAGGAGGGCTACCGGGACGTGGCCGAGTTTCTGTTGGGTGATGTCGTCGTAGTGCAAAGTCTCGAAGCCGGCTTGGATCTCTGGCGGCGCAACGGCTTTGTCAATACGCTGGTGACCCCCGACGGAGAAGTGATTGATCCCGTGGGGGTGGTAAGTGGAGGCAGCGCTCATAGTCTGGAGGGCAATCTGCTTTCCCAAAGACGAGTGATGAAGGAGTTGGAGAGCGCACTCGCGACGCTGGGGGAACAGTGGGAGAGCGAGGTCGGAGAACTCCAGACTCTTCAGGAGGCTATGGATTACGAAGCGGCGCGGCAGGCCTCTCTGGAACAGGGGCTCCGCCGTTTGGAATTGGACCGAGTACGCGTCGAGCACGAAATTCGGGAAACGGA